>JBEBCC010000045.1:0-5870 GCA_041158125.1 Cyanobacteriota bacterium | reverse complement strand
CCGTCAGGCAGCAGGTAGCCCAGGGAACCGTTGTGGCGCACCTCCGCCAGACGCCGCGCCAGCCGGTGCGCCAGGCTGATCGGCAGCGGCATCAGCTCCGGCGTTTCATCACAGGCGTAGCCGAACATGATCCCCTGATCACCGGCACCCACCAGATCCAGTGGATCACCGGCGTGGTCGTCAGCCTCATTCACCCCCTGGGCGATGTCGGGCGACTGCTGATCGAGTGCCACCAGCACCGCACAGCTGTTGGCATCGAAGCCGCCGGCGCGGGCGCCGCTGTAGCCGATCCTGTCGATCACGCCGCGCACGAGGGTGTTGAAGTCGACCCGGGCGGTGGTGGTGACTTCGCCGGTGATCAGGCACAGGCCCGTGTTCACCACGGTTTCGCAGGCCACCCGCGAGGCCGGATCCTGGGCCAGCAGGGCGTCGAGCACCGCATCACTCACCTGATCACAGATCTTGTCGGGGTGCCCCTCAGTCACCGACTCGGACGTGAAGACGTAGCGACCGGTGGACCCTGCAGGACTGCTCATACCAGGCGGAGGAAACATGAAAATGGCCCACTACCTTAGGCGCACCCATCATCGACAGATGCAGCCGGCGCCACAGCGCTCAGGCCAGGGCCAGCTCGCTCCAGTGGCGCAGGCGTGGGTGGGAGGCGGCCAGCGGTGGAGGCAAACTCCAGGCAGCGACGTAGCCGATGGCCCGCCGGTGGGGAATACCAGCGTCCACCGCCATGCGCAGATCGCTGTTGGCGTCGCCGATCAGGGCGCAGTGCTCAGGCGCCACACCCAAGACGGCACAGAGGCCGTGCACGGCTGCGGGATCGGGTTTGCGCGGTCGGTGCTCAGCACTCCAGTACCCCTGGAAATACGTCACCAGTCCGTGGCTGACCAGAAAGTGCTCGATGCCAGCAGTGTCGTCGTTGCTGATCACTCCGGAGCGCACGCCAGCAGCGTGCAGCTGCTCCAACAAGACCTGGAGTCCCTCGGTGGTGGCGCTGGTGGCACGACTCTGACCGGCAGTGACTCGCCTGGCATCGGCCTCATCCGCCTCAACGAACACCTGTTCACTCAGGGCGAAAGCCTCCGGCCAGCCCAGACCCACCTGTACCAGGGCCGTTGCGGTGGCGATCAGGTTGTGATCGCGGCTGGCCACGGCCGTGATGCCGGCGGGACAGATCGCCGCTGGCACATCGCTGGCCCGCCCCGGCAGGGGCCGCAGACCGTAGACGCGCAGCAGCAACCGATGGAGCTCGGGCCGCAGATCGGGCTCCACCCGTTCCAGGCACAGAAAAACCCTGGCCTTGGCCAGGGTGAGCAGTTGAGGTTCGCTGATGCTGAGGGTGCCGTCCTTGTCGAACAGCACCGCCTGCACATCGCCGAGTCCCTCGCCGCGTAACAGCAGCTCAGCCATCGTGAAGGGTTCAGTCGAGGGTCACGCCCATGGGCTCGTTGTCCTCGGCTTGCTCCAGCAGCATCTGCTTGTAGCGAGCTGCCATCTCCTCAGCACGATCGAAGACTTTCTGGGGATCGGTGAGCATGTCACCCGGCTCGGGCTCAAGCGCCTTGGTGGAGAGGGAGATCCGGCCCCGCTCGGCATCGAGATCGATGATCATCACTTTCATCTGATCATTCACGTTGAGAACCGTATGCGGGGTCTCAATGTGCTCGTGGCTGATCTCGGAGATGTGCAGAAGGCCGCTCACACCTCCGATGTCGATGAAGGCGCCGTAGGGTTTGATGCCGCGGACCGTACCGATCACAACTTCGCCCACCTCAAGGCGATTCATCTTCCGCTCCACAAGGGCGCGGCGATGGCTGAGCACCAGGCGGTTGCGCTCCTCATCCACCTCCAGAAACTTCAGGGGCAGGAAGTCGGCGACCAGATCCTCCTTGGGCTTGCGTGTGCTGATGTGGCTGCCGGGGATGAAGCCGCGCAGACCTTCAACCCGCACCAAGGCACCGCCGCGGTTGGTGGCGAACACCTCGGAGTAGATGGTGGCATCTTCCTTCTGCAGCTGACGCACCCGCTCCCAGGCGCGCTGGTACTCGATCCGACGGATCGAGAGGGTCAGCTGGCCGTCCTCGTTCTCCTCGCTCAGGATGAAGAACTCACGAACCTCGCCAGGCTCGAGCACATCGGAGATGCTCTCCACGCGGTTGATCGACACCTCCTGCATCGGCATGAAGGCAGCCGTCTTGGCGCCGATGTCGATCATCGAGCCCTTGGGCTCGATGGCGAACACGGTGCCCTTCACCACGTCGCCAGGCTTGAAGTTGTAGTCGTACTTGCTCAGCAGGGACGCAAACTCATCCAGGGTGAAGCCGACACCGTCGATATCGCGGGCGGCGGCGCGGCTGCTGGGGTCGTCGGCGCTGGGCACCTCTTCCGGGATCTCGAGATCGAGATCGGAAGCCGCAAAGTCGTCCTGGGCGACGAGATCCAGCTCGTCGGCGCCAGTGGCGGCACTGATGTCGGAAGGGGTCACGGTCATGGAAGGTTGGCGGCCTGCCTGAGGCAGTGCGAAGGGATCCCCAGCCGCCCGCCAGCGGACACAGGGGAATCTCCCACCCTACAACCGAGCCTTCTCTCCGATCTCAGGTTCAGCCCACGGCTGCCAGGCGCTTGCTCCGGGGCTGGCGACTGAGGCCTTCCAGGGTGGCCACAAAATCGCTGATGCTCTGAAACTGGCGATACACCGAGGCGAAACGCACGTACGCCACATCGCTCATACCGGCGAGCTGCTGCAGCACCAACTCGCCGATTTCAGCGCTGGGAACCTCGCGGCCGCTGCGCCCCTGCAGCTGCAGCTCCAGCTCATCCACCACGGATTCGAGGCGGGCGGGCTCCAGGCCGGTTTTCTCACAGGCCCGAAGGAGGCCATGGAGCAGCTTGGAGCGGTTGAAGGCTTCGCGGCTGCCATTGCGCTTCACCACGGTGATCGGCACAGTTTCGACCCGCTCATAGGTGGTGAAGCGGAACTCACAGTGAAGACATTCACGACGCCGCCTCACACTGCGGCCGGAATCGGCAGAACGCGATTCCAGAACGCGACTGTCGGTGTGCTGACAAGAAGGGCACTGCATGCCCGATCAACCGCGATTTGAGTGAGCCAAGTGTAGACAGGTATGGCCAGCTTGAGAAGTGCCGGCCCGCGCTGGGTCTCAGGGGCAACCCAGCAACAGACCAGGCCAGCTGGTGAGACTGAGGCCATCCTCGAGCGACCACTAACCCGGACTGAGTTCCAGCTGCAGCGCACAACAGCAAGAAGGCCGATGGCCGGCACGCCAGCAGGCCAGCTGTGTCCAACAAAAAACCCTCGCCGAAGCGAGGGCAGAGCACGGAGACCCGTAGGGCTCACTTGCCGATTTTCGGAGGATCGCGGAAAGCGATCGCGAAGAACAGCGTGGAAATGCCCAGGGTCAGGATCAGGATGTAGGCGAAGCTCTCCATGGTTGATCTCCGGATCAGCTAAGCGTAGAGCCGGCTGGGGGCACAAAGCCCTCAGGCAGACGACGGGTGGAACGGTCGCCCAGCTTCTGGAACAGACCGAACTCGACCTGCTCACCAAGATCTGGATCAATACCGGCGAACACATCGCGATACAGGGTGCGGGCACCGTGCCAGATGTGGCCGAAGAAGAAGAGCAGTGCGAAGCAGGCGTGGCCGAAGGTGAACCAGCCGCGGGGTGAGCTGCGGAAGGTACCGTCGGAGTGGTAGGTCTCGCGATCGAATTCGAACGCTTCACCCAGTTGTGCCTTGCGGGCCAGGCGCTTCACTTCAGCAGGGTCGGTGAAGGTCTTGCCGTTGAGAGCACCGCCGTAGACGGTTGCAGTGACACCCGTCTGCTCAAAGGAGTACTTCGCTTCAGCGCGGCGGAAGGGGATATCGGCGCGGACGATGCCCTGGCTGTCTTCGAGAACAACTGGGAAGTTCTCGAAGAAGTTGGGCAGGCGGCGCACCTGCAGATCGCGACCGTCCTTGTCGGTGAAGGAGATGTGGCCAAGCCAGCCGGTGGGCAGGCCGTCGCCATTCACCATCGGACCCACGCGGAACAGACCACCCTTGGCGGGGCTGTTGCCGACATAGTCGTAGAAGGCGAGCTTCTCAGGAATCGAGGCGTAGGCCTGTTCCTTGGTGGCGCCGTTGTCGAGGGCCGTCTGCACGCGGCGGTTGATCTCGGTCTTGAAGTAGCCCTGGTCCCACTGGTAGCGGGTGGGGCCGAACAACTCAATCGGGGTGGCCGCTGCGCCGTACCACATGGTGCCGGCCACGATGAAGGCCGCAAAGAACACCGCTGCGATGGCGCTGGAGAGCACCGTTTCGATGTTGCCCATGCGCAGGGCCTTGTAGAGGCGCTCCGGCGGGCGGGTGGTGATGTGGAAGATGCCGGCGATGATGCCGACGATGCCAGCGGCGATGTGGTGGGCCACGATGCCGCCCGGGTTGAAGGGGTTGAACCCTTCAGGGCCCCAGGCCGGTTGCACCGGCTCCAGGTGACCGGTGATGCCGTAGGGGTCTGAAACCCACATGCCCGGGCCAAACACGCCGGTGAGGTGGAAGGCGCCGAAACCGAAGCAACCCAGACCCGCCAGCAGCAGGTGGATGCCGAAGATCTTGGGCAGATCGAGGGCCGGCTCACCGGTGCGGGGGTCCTGCCAGATCTCGAGGTCCCAGTAGGTCCAGTGCCAGATGGCGGCCAGGAAGAGCAGGCCGCTGAAAATGATGTGGGCCGCTGCCACACCTTCGAAGCTCCAGAAGCCGGGGTCAACGCCGGTTTCACCGGTGATGCTCCAGCCGCCCCAGCTGCCGGTGACACCCAGGCGGGCCATGAAGGGCATCACAAACATGCCCTGGCGCCACATGGGGTTGAGCACCGGGTCGGAGGGATCGAAGATGGCCAGCTCGTAGAGCGCCATGGAGCCGGCCCAGCCAGCTACCAGTGCGGTGTGCATGAGGTGCACGGCCAGAAGACGGCCCGGGTCGTTGATCACGACCGTGTGCACCCGATACCAGGGCAATCCCATGGGGGTTAGGTCCGGGGAAACAACCAGCCACCCGCTCCGGGGGAACCGGTGGCGGAAGGCAGCACGATCAGCCCTCACCGGCCGGAGCCGGCAAACACTGAATCCGTGCTGGCGATGGTAAGGGGTTTGGCGGGCCCACCGATTCGATCTGACGCCAGCTGAAACGTGCCGTGATGGGGCCGGCCAGAATGGGCCCACTGCCGGAGCCGCCATGCCCGTGATTCGATTCGTGCGCGAGGGGCGCGATGTGGAGTGTTACCCGGGGGAAAACCTGCGGGAGGTGGCCCTGCGGGAGGGCATTGAGCTGTATGGGCTCAAGGGGATGCTGGGCAATTGCGGTGGCTGCGGCCAGTGCATCACCTGTTTTGTGGATGTGGTGGGGGAGAGCAGCCCCGGCAGCCTCAGCGGCCGCACGGCCGTGGAGGAGCAGAAGCTGCGGCGGCGGCCCCAGAGCTGGCGGCTGGCCTGCCAGAGCCTGGTGCAGGAATCGCTGCTGGTGCTCACCAAGCCGCAGGCGGGCCTGGGCGATGCGGAGGCCCGCATCGCCGCCGCCAAGGCCAGCCCTTTGCCCCCCGGGCCCACCGCCTGGCCAGTGCAGGAGCAGGAGGCCGATGGCGAGGATGGCGCCGCCGCCGCGGAAACCGCTACGAGCGATGAAGAGGCCTGACCCGGCCGGCAGAGCGGTGATACGGTCACCGGGCTGAACCCCGATTCCATGGAAACCAACGACCTCGGCTTCGTCGCCAGCCTGATGTTCGTGCTGGTGCCCACGGTGTTTCTGCTGGTGCTCTACATCCAGACCAGCAGCCGCCAGAGCTGAGTGCCGTGGGGCCTGGC
>JBEBCC010000044.1:0-15891 GCA_041158125.1 Cyanobacteriota bacterium | reverse complement strand
CCCAGCGGTTTGAAGACGCCGTCAAGAACCTGCGCGGCCAGGGCTCGATCAGCGAAAGCAACGTCGACGGCGCCCTGAAGGAAGTGCGTCGGGCCCTGCTGGAGGCCGACGTGAGCCTGCCGGTGGTGAAGGACTTCGTGGACGAAGTTCGCAAGAAGGCTCTCGGCGCCGAGGTGGTGCGCGGCATCAGCCCGGATCAAAAGTTCATCCAGGTGGTGCACGAGCAGCTGGTGGACACCATGGGCGGCGAGAACGCTCCCCTGGCCGCCGGCGGCAAGTCCGGTGAACCGGCGGTGGTGCTGATGGCCGGCCTGCAGGGCGCCGGCAAGACCACCGCCACCGCCAAGCTCGGCCTGCACCTCAAGGAGCAGGGGCGCAAGGCCCTGCTGGTGGGGGCCGACGTGTACCGCCCCGCGGCCATCGATCAGCTGAAAACGCTTGGCGGCCAGATCGGCGTGGAGGTGTTCAGCCTCGGCACCGACGCCAAGCCGGAAGCCATCGCCGCGGCGGGCCTGGAGAAGGGCAGGAGCGAAGGCTTTGACGTGGTGCTGGTGGACACCGCCGGCCGCCTCCAGATCGATCAGTCGATGATGGAGGAGATGGTGCGGATCCGCGAAGCCGTGCAGCCCGATGAGGTGCTGCTGGTGGTGGATTCGATGATCGGCCAGGAGGCCGCCGAACTCACCCGTTCGTTCCACGAGCAGGTGGGCATCACCGGCGCCGTGCTCACCAAGCTCGACGGCGACTCCCGCGGTGGCGCCGCCCTCTCGATCCGCAAGGTGAGCGGCGCACCGATCAAGTTCATCGGCACCGGCGAGAAGGTGGAGGCGCTGCAGCCCTTCCACCCCGAGCGGATGGCCAGCCGCATTCTCGGCATGGGCGATGTGCTCACCCTGGTGGAGAAGGCCCAGAAGGAGGTGGAGCTGGCCGATGTGGCCAAGATGCAGCAGAAGCTCCAGGAAGCGACGTTTGACTTCTCGGACTTCGTGCAGCAGATGCGCCTGATCAAGCGCATGGGCTCGCTCGGGGGCCTGATGAAGATGATCCCGGGCATGAACAAGATCGACGACGGCATGCTCAAGCAGGGCGAGGAGCAGCTGAAGAAGATCGAGGCGATGATCGGCTCGATGACCGAAGCGGAACGCCGCGACCCGGATCTGCTGGCGGCCAACCCCTCGCGCCGGCGCCGCATCGCCAGCGGCAGCGGCCACACCCCGGCCGATGTGGACAAGGTGCTGCAGAACTTCCAGCAGATGCGCGGCTTCATGCAGCAGATGACCCGCGGCGGCGGCATGCCGGGGATGCCCGGCATGGGCGGCTTCCCCGGCATGGGGGGCATGGGCGGCTTCCCGGGGATGGGCGGCATGCCCAGTGGCGGCCGCGGCCCGGGGGGTGGCGGCGGTGGCGGCATGCCCCGGGCGCCGAAGCCGGCCAAGAAGCGCAAGGGCTTCGGCGAACTCTGAGGGCGACAGCCCGCGGGGTATCCTGTTCGTTTGGCGCGCGATTCCCCCACGAATCACGCCACCTTTATCCAGTCAGCAAGGCAAGGCCACAATGATCAAGCTCCGCCTGAAGCGGTTCGGTAAGAAGCGGGAAGCGAGCTTCCGCCTGGTGGCCTGCAACAGCACCAGCCGCCGGGACGGCCGTCCCTTGGAGGAGCTGGGCTTCTACAACCCCCGCACCAAGGAGACCCGCCTCGACACCGAGGCCATCCGCGCCCGCCTGGCCCAGGGTGCTCAACCCACCGACTCCGTGCTGACCCTGCTGGAGCGCGGCGGCCTGGTGGAGAAAACCGTGCGCCCGTCTGTGGTCGCCGGCCAGAAAAAGCAGGCTGCCGCCCGCGAGGCCGCGGCCAAGCAGGCCGCCAAGGAAGCAGCTGAGGCCAAGGCTGCCGCTGAAGCGAAGGCTGCTGCCGAAGCTGCCGCCGCTGCTGAGGACACCGCTGAAGCCTGAGGCACCGCCCCATGTCCGGGGCTGACACCCTCCAGACCTTCTGCATCGACCTCCCCGACCAGGACGCCGCCATGGCTCTGGCTGGGGAGGCTGAATCAACCCTGCATCGCCTTGAGGCGCTCACCGGCGCCTCCTTGGTGTTGCGGGGTTTATCTGTGCACTTGCGGGGCCGTCCCAGTCAACTGGAGCGGGCTGCGGCGCTGATTGAGCTCCTGCGCCCGCTCTGGCAGGAGGGTCAGGCCATCACCCAGGTCGATGTGCAGACCGCCCTCACCGCCCTCGATACGGGGCGTGGCGAGGATCATCGGCAGCTGGGCAAACAGGTGCTCGCCCGCAGCCAGAACGGCCGGCTGCTGCGGCCCCGCACCCTGAAGCAAAAGGCCTACATCGAGGCGATCGAACGGCACGACCTCACCCTGGCCCTGGGTCCGGCCGGCACCGGCAAGACATTCCTGGCGGCGGTGCAGGCGGTGCGCATGCTGCAGGAGCGCAAAGTGGAGCGGCTGATCCTCACCCGCCCCGCTGTGGAGGCCGGCGAGCGCCTGGGCTTCCTGCCGGGCGACCTGCAGCAGAAGGTGGACCCCTACCTCCGCCCCTTGTATGACGCTCTGCACACCCTGCTCGGTCAGGACAAAACAGCGGCGTTGATCGAGAAGAATGTGATCGAGGTGGCACCGCTGGCCTACATGCGCGGTCGCACCCTGGCGGAGGCCTTTGTGATCCTCGACGAGGCCCAGAACACCACCGCCGCCCAGATGCGCATGGTGCTCACCCGCCTGGGGGAGGGGTCGCGGATGGTGGTCACCGGTGACCCCACCCAGATCGACCTGCCCGCCGGCCAGCTGAGCGGCCTGATCGAGGCGGCCCAGGTGCTGGAGGGGGTCGAGGGAGTGGCGATCTGCCGCCTCACCGCTGCCGATGTGGTGCGCCATCCGCTGGTGCAGCGGCTGGTGAACGCCTATGCAAATCGCGATGCCAACCGGCTGGCGCCCACCGTCAGCAGGCGATTGGATGGCGGCAACCCCAACCGCCCCTCGGCCTCCAACCGTGAACAGCGCTGAACGCCTGCGCATCCCCATCGAAATCGCGGTAGCGGCCCTGGTGGCCTACCTGCTCGGCTTCTGGTTCACCAGCCTGTTTCCTGGCTACCTGCCCAAGATCGGCGGCCTCTGGTCGGCGATCTCGGCGATCGTGGTGACCCAGGCCACCCGCAGGGACACGACCTCTTCCGCCTCGTTGCGGATTCTGGGGTCGGCGATCGGCGCCCTCACCAGCGCCGTCTACATGACGCTGCTGCCCTTTCACCCGCTCGGCATGGCCCTGGCGATCTTCGCCACGGTGGCGCTCTGCAGTGCTGTGAACATTCCAAGCCACGGTCGGTTGGCGGCAATCACAGTGATTGTGGTGATGGTCACCGGCAGCCTCGATCCCAGGCTGAGCCCCGGCCTCAACGCCCTGCTGCGCTTTCTGGAATCCTGCATCGGCACGGGCATCGCCATCCTGGGTGTGCGGCTCTGGTCCGGTTCGGGGAACGACCCCAAGGGAGACAGTCCAACCCCATAGGGGGATCCACACATCCCAAGAGCCCTGAAAGCCCGCCGCAACCTGGACAGCGCTGGCAGGATGTGAACAGTCATCCCCCCTGAGCCATGCCGGCCAGCAGCAATTTCCAGGAGGCCATCCGCGAGGCCCAGTACGGCGCCCTGGTGGGCCCCAACGTGGTGAACAAGGCGTTGCCCTATGTGGGTGGCGGCATGGTGCTCACCGCCGGTGGTGTCTTCGCCGGCCTGAGCATGATCGCGGCGAAATCCGCCCTGTTCATGCCGCTGTTCTGGGTGGCCCTGATCGGCAACTTCATCCTGTTCTTCGTGGCCCAGAACGTGGCCCTGAAGGGCAACAACAGCACGGCCCTGCCGCTGCTGACGGCCTACAGCCTGATCACCGGCTTCACGCTGAGCGGCCTCGTCAACTACGCCACGGCTGTTGCCGGGATCGGTGCGGTCGGCACGGCGGTTCTTGCCACCGGCATCACCTTCGTGGCGGCCTCGGTGATGGGCCGCCGCATGAGCGACAGCGTCGGTCAGGCCCTCAGCGGCGTGGTTGGACTGGGCATCCTCGGCCTGGTGATCGCGATGCTGGTGCAGATCGTGGGCGGCATCTTCGCGCCAGGGCTCTTCCACGGCAGCGGCTTTGAGCTGATGATCGCCGGTTTCGGCACCGTGATCTTCGTGGGCGCTGCCTTCGTGGACTTCTACACGATGCCGCGCTCCTACAGCGACGACCAGTACCTGGCCGGCGCCCTTGGCATGTACCTCACCTACATCAACCTGTTCATTTTCATCCTGCGTCTGATCATTGCCCTCAATGGCGGCGGTCGCCGCGACTGATCGCTGCGGTTCGCTTCGGCTCCTGGCCTACGGATGTTCAGGGTTCAACGCCGGCCCCGACTCAACCGCTGGATCCTGAGCTACCTGCACCCCTTCGGGGGTGCTTTTTTGCATCTGCCTGTCGAGATGGGGCCGTCGCCACCAGCGGCCCCCACCTTGATCCCAGGCTCAGGCGTCCGCCACCGCCAGCACCGCCGCGGCGATCGCCTGGCGCTGCTCGATGTCGTAACCCCAGCGATCGAGGAAGGCCACATCGTCCCCCTCACCGCCGGTGGCGGCCAGCAGGGTTTCCAGGCGATCGCGCACAGCAGTCGGCTCCAGCAGGCGCAACAGCTCATGGCAGCGGGCCGCGACCCGCTCCGAGCCGCCGCGCTGCGCTTCATCACCGGCCCTGCCGTGGTGCAGCGCCATCGCCGTGCTCATCGCCAGGTTGCGGGTGGTGAGATCCACAACGCCGGCACCGGCGGTCCGCAGCGCGATCACCAGCGGCTCGGGCAGGCGGTCCATCAGCGGGCAGTCGCCGGCCAGGGCCACCACAAAGAATCCACGGGCGCCATCGCGGCTGGCCACCAGCTCGCCGACCCGATCAGCCAGCACCTCGTCGCTGAGCTCGCCGTGCTCCCACAGGCCCAGCCACTGGGCCGCGATCTCCATCGCCTGGGGGAAGCTGGGTTCGCGCAGGGTGTCGGTCATCAAGCCGCACAGATCGCTGGCCATGAGCCTATGCAGACGGACGGCGCCAGCGCCGTCGACGCCGCAGACCAGCTCAGATGCCACTCCGGGGTGCCACTGTTGAAGGCATGAGCCTGATCCCTCCCTCCGACGCCGAAGGCGGCCAGCTGCTGCCCATCCCCGATCCGGCCGAGTCGGCGCGGCTGCTGGGGGGTGCTGCCGCGGCTGCTGGTGCCGGCGCAGCAAGCGGGGCAGCGGCGGACTTCCGCTCCGGCTTCGTGGCCCTGATCGGCCGGCCGAACGTCGGGAAGAGCACCTTGCTCAACCAGCTCGTCGGTCAGAAAGTGGCGATCACCTCACCCGTCGCCCAGACCACCCGCAACCGTCTGCGGGCGATTCTCACCACGGCGTCGGCCCAGCTGGTGCTGCTCGACACTCCCGGCATCCACAAGCCGCACCATCTGCTCGGCGAGCGACTGGTGAAGACAGCCCGCGGCACGATCGGTGATGTCGATGTAGTGCTGCTGCTGGTGGACGGCAGCCAGCCGGCTGGCCGCGGCGATGGCTACATCGTCGAACTGCTGCGTCACTGCCGGGTGCCGGTGCATGTGGCCCTCAACAAACACGACCTGGTGGATCCGGCCGAGGCAGCGGCCCTGGCCGCCAGCTACCGGGAGCTGCTGGAGGGCCGGGGCGATTTCGCCACTCCCACCCCCCAGCCGCCGCTCAGCTGGCCGCTGCACCCCGTCAGCGCCCTCACCGGCGCCGGCACCGATCCCCTGGTGGAAGCCCTGAGCGCTGCCATGCCGCCAGGCCCGCATCTTTACCCGCCCGATGCCGTCAGCGATCAGCCGGAGCAGCTGCTGATGGCGGAACTGATCCGCGAACAGGTGCTCAGTCACACCCGCGAGGAGGTGCCCCACTCGGTGGCGGTGAGCATCGATCGGGTGGTGGACGACGGTCCGCGCACAGCCGTGTTGGCCACGGTGCTGGTGGAGCGCACCAGCCAGAAGGGCATCCTGATCGGCAAGGGCGGCCGCATGCTGCGCACGATCGGTGCTGGCGCCCGCCAGCAGATGGAAAAGGTGTTCAGCGGGCCGGTGTATCTGGAGCTGTTCGTGAAGGTGGTGCCCGGCTGGCGGCGCAGCGCCGCGCGGCTGGCGGAGCTGGGCTACCGGGGCGATTGAGCGGCGAACGGCCGGCCATCGCGCGATCAGCAGCGCAACGGCTGGCCAACAGCCGGGCGCTCGCTGCGCGGCGGCTGAGAGAATGCCGTTCATGACCCAGACCGCCACTGACCCCGGGCTGTTTCCGCCCGACTCGATCGAGGCCTTCCTGCGCTTCTGCGCCGGTGAGTGGATGAGCCTGCGCAGCCGCTTCGCCCTGGAAGATCCGGTCGGTGCCATCAGCGCGCTGGACGCCGAAGAGACGGCAGAGGGCGATGAATGGCACAGCAGCGAGCGCGGCGAGCTGGTGGTGACCTACCTGGAACCGGAGCCTGGTGTTGGCCCCGGTGGCCTGAGCGTCGGCCCGAAGGGCGAGCCGCCGCGGCAGCTGCAGTTCGCGGCTGATGGCGCCTTCAGCGCCGGCGACCAGCAGGGGCGCTGGCAGCTGTGGCCCGACGGCAGCCTTGAACTCACCCTCAGCATCGGCGAGGGTGAGCTGCGCGAGCGCATCTGGTTCACCAAACCCAACCTGCGCCTGCGCTCCACCCTCCAGAGCGCAGCCGATGGCAGCCCCAGCCGCGCCAGCTTCTGCTCCGAGATCCGCCGGGTGAGCCGGCCTGCGGCCGCGTCGGCTTGAGCGCATGCGCCTTGATGTGGTCAGCCTGGCGCCGGAGGCGTTTGCCCCCCTGCTGAGCCTGGGCGTGATCGGGCGAGCCTTCAGCGCCGGCATCGCCGAGCTCCACCTGCACAACCCGCGCGATTTCGCCACCGACCGCTATCGCAAGGTGGATGACGAGCCGTACGGTGGCGGCGCCGGCATGGTGCTCAAACCGGAGCCGGTCTATGCCGCCGTTGCGGCGATCCCGGTGCTGCCGCGGCGTCGGGTGCTGCTGATGAGCCCGCAGGGCCGGCCGCTGCAGCAGGCGGATCTGCGCCGCTGGGCCACAGGTTGCGACCAGCTGCTGTTCCTGTGCGGCCACTACGAGGGCTTTGATGAACGCATCCGCGTTTTGGCCGATGAGGAGGTGTCGATCGGCGATTTTGTCCTCACCGGCGGCGAGCTGCCGGCGATGACGATCATCAACGGCGTGGTGCGGCTGCTGCCGGGCACCGTGGGCCGCCAGGTCTGCCTGGAGGAGGAGAGCCACAGCGCCCTGCTGCTGGAGCATCCCCACTACACCCGCCCGGCTGAGTTCCGGGACATGGCCGTGCCGGCTGTTCTGCGCAGCGGCGACCACGGCGCCATCGCCCGCTGGCGCCACGAGCAACAGCTGCAGCGCACCCGCGAGCGGCGGCCGGATCTGTACGCCCGCTGGCAGAACGCGCAGGCGCCAGAGAGCGGCGCTCAGGCCGGCGGCTGAGCTGAGGCGCCGCGTGCCTGCAGGCCCTGGAGCGCCGCCAGCAGCGCCGCCGGGGTCTGGGGATTCACCATCAGCATGCCGCCGGCGGGGGCATCGGCCATCGCTTCCCCTATCGCCTTCAGTCGTGGGTGAGCAGCAGCCGGATCGCCTCTGTGGCCTGGCCTGGGCTTTCGCCTCCAGGCGCCGGGCCTCTGGCTTGCCCTGGCAGGGCCAGAGCTGGGCGGCGCTCAACCTGGAGCCCATCGGGGGGCTCTGCCCAAGGGCCGCAGCGTTGTGCTGATGGGCCGCGCCGGCAACCGGCGGCAGGTGCGGCACATCGCCGGCGACCGAGGCGACGACAACCGGCCCACCTCCGAGCCCTAGGGTCGCCCGAGAAGCACTCCTGCCCCTCGCGATGCAGCTGCGGATCGGCAACGGATACGACATCCACCGCCTGGTGAGCGGCCGCCCCCTGATCCTCGGCGGCCAGCGCCTGGAGCACCCCGAAGGCCTGGGCCTCGATGGCCACAGCGATGCGGATGTGCTGGTGCACGCCATCATGGATGCCCTGCTGGGCGCCCTGTCGCTCGGCGACATCGGTAAGTACTTTCCCCCCGACGACCCGCAGTGGCAGGGGGCCGACAGCCTGGTGCTGCTGGAGCAGGTGGTCGCCCTGGTGCGTGAGCGCGGCTGGTGCGTGGTCAACGTGGACACGGTGCTGGTGGCGGAGCGGCCGAAGCTGAAACCCCACATCGCGGCGATGCGCGCCGCCATCGCCGCCCGGATTGGCCTGGAGCCGGATCAGGTGGGCGTCAAAGCCACCACCAACGAACGGCTCGGCCCTGAAGGTCGTGAGGAAGGCATCTCCTGTCAGGCCGTGGCGCTGCTGCAGCAGGAATGACAATTCCCCATCTAAGAGTCGGAACATCCGTGGGAGCCCGCGGCGACCACTGCTGGGGGCTTCTGGCTAACTTGCTTGGGCTGTGTCTGGGCCTGCTGGTGCTGCTCTCCGGCCACGCCGATGTGGTGATCGCCGCCTTTGATGATCCCCAGGGCGGTTATGACGTCGCCGTGGTGGAACATCTGCGCGTGCGGGTACCGGCCGAGGCGCGCCAGGCCTGGCTGGAGGCGGAACGGCGCAGCTGGGAACCGTGGCTGGCCCAGCAGGATGGCTTCCTGGGCCGCGACCTGTTCTGGGATGCGGAGCGCGAGGAGGGCACGCTGTTGATCCGCTGGGCCAGCCGCGAGCAGTGGAAGCGCATCAGCGAAGCGGAGGTGGAAGCGGTGCAGGAGCGTTTCGAGGAACTGGCGCGGACCGCCACCGGCGCCGAGCGAGGCAATCCCTTCCCGCTGCTGTTCGAAGGGGAACTGGTACCCGCCTCGTGAGCACTGCCACGGGACGGCCATCAGAACAGGCGATCAGCCCGGAGGCACGCCTCGACCTGGGACGACGCCAGCGCCTCGGCATGGTGGAAGCGATCTGGGGCGAGCACAAGAGCGCCGAACAGCTGGCACCGATCCTGGCGGCGATGCAGCGCAATGGTGAACTGGCGCTGGCCACGCGAATCGATGCAGCCAAGGCGCAGGCGGTGCGCGAGTGCCTTGCTGATGCGCCGGGCTTGCGCTACCACCCTCAGGCCCGCTGCCTCACCCTTGGCGAGCCATCGCCGCCGCAGCCGGTGCTCGGGGAGGTGGTGGTGCTCAGCGGTGGTACCAGCGACCTGCCGGTTGCAGCGGAAGCCCAACTGGCCCTGCATTGGCATGGCATCGACTGCCGGTTGCTGCTCGATGTGGGCGTGGCGGGCCTGCAGCGGCTGTTGGACCAACTGGATAGCCTGCGGCAGGCGCGGGTGCTCATTGCCTGCGCCGGCATGGAGGGAGCCCTGCCAACCGTGCTGGCCGGTCTGCTGCCCCAGCCGGTGATCGGTGTGCCGGTGAGTGTGGGCTACGGCGTCAGCTCCGGTGGCATGGCAGCCCTGCACGGCATGCTCGCCAGCTGCGCACCCGGGCTGACAGTGGTCAACATCGACAACGGCTATGGCGCAGCGATGGCGGCCCTGCGCATCCTTGGCGGCTGCAGCGGTGCTGGCGATCCAGGCAGAACGCGGAAGGTACGGGGCTGAGGACCTCAGGCTTCCGCTGCGTGACGGCCGAGCCATTGCAGCTCGCGCACGCGCTCCTCGCTTTCGACCTGCTTCAGATGGGACAGCAGTGCATGCAGGTCGCTGCCGGCCAGTTCACCGTTGGATTGCCACTTCATGGCGCGGGGTTCAGGACGGCGAACGGAAGCGGACACGCCAGCAGATAAATCGTTGAGCCAACCTACAAATGAACGGCCGGGACAGAAGGCAATCAAGGGGAAAACGAGCGAAAGAGTTTCTGTAATTCCCTGAAGCTTTGCCAATCCTTTAAGACGCAGGCGCGAGATCGCCTCAGTCAACTGTCGCAGTGGCGCAGCCGATCTGCGATCAGAGATGGGTGAGATCGGGATAAGCGCTGAGCAGCTCTTCGGCACTGAGCACATCGCCGGCCGCCTCGGGCTGCCAGATCACCTCGAGGGCCAGCAGCTGATCTGCCGGCACTGCACCGATCAGGCGCAGAGCTTCGCGCAGATCATCCGGGCCGGACAGCGACCGAAGACTGAGGCGGCTGCGGCTGGCGACCAACAACGTCACAGCGATGTAGTCGCTGGTGGCATCGGCATCGCCGGCACGGCCGGCACTGGCCGGACTGATGCGACCGCCGACATTGCTGGTGACCTCGCGGCTGAGCTTGCTGCGCTCGGTCATCGACAAGCGGTTGAAGGTGGATTCCGCGGCCTGGAACGGCACCTGGCCCACCTCGGCATTGGCATAGACCCAGAGGTCGGGATGGCGCAGCAGGGCCAGGGTGCTCTCCTGCAACACCTGTTGGAGCCCCTGACTGGTGGAGGTATCAGCCGCTGCGGCGAGACGGCGCAGATCACTCTGCAGCTCGCGGGCCGAGGCCAGCAGACCAACCTGCAGCTGGGCGATCGCCACGGGTCCGTCGCCGGCACCGCGATCGAGATCACCACCGCGACCGGCGGGCAGCGAGGCCCCACCGCCCCGCAGGGCATTCACCAACAGCCCCACCACCGCCATCAGCACCAGCAGGCCAAACAGACCGCCACCACCGCCGAAGAAGAACGGCACGATGAAGGGGAAGCCGATGCCACCGCCGCCGTAGCCGCGCTGGTAACCACCATTGCTGCCTCCCCCGTAGCTGCGGCCCCCGCCATAGCTACGGCTCCCGCCATAGCTGCGCGGTATCGACGGTGCCGAGCGGAAGCTGCCGCCGCCGATGCGACCGCCGCTGGCCGCCTGGCTGGGCTGCGGTGCCACCAGCAGGGCCACCGACAACACACCGCTGATCAAGGCCGGCACCATCAGGCCACTGAGCAGACGACGCCAGCGCGTCGAGAAAAGCTGATCAGCCAAGGCTGGGCCGTGCGGGATGGCACGAAATCTAGGAACCCCCCCCCACGATGGTGACCACCTCCACGCCGTCGGCTTCCCGAACCGGCTGATCGGCCCAGCGCGCCCGGGGCAGGATTTCACCATTGAACTCCACCACCACCAGCTGGGGGCGATAGCCGAGGTGCTCCAGCAGCTGCAGCAGGCTCAGGCCTGCTGGGCATGGCCTGGACTCACCGTTGAGGCGCAGCGTGATAGTGGCGCTCATGGTTGTTCCTCCAGGGCCGCCAGCAGTACGCGGCTGGCCTGCTCGGGATCGGGCGCTTCAGTGATGGCGCGCACCACAGCCACCCGCTGGCCGCCGGCGGCCTGGATGGCCGCCAGGTTGTCGGCATCGATGCCACCGATGGCAAAAAAAGGAATCGGGCTCTCGGCAGCTGCCTGGCGCACGTAGTCCAGACCCACCGGTTCACGGCCCGGTTTGGTGGGGGTGGCATTGACGGGGCCAACGCCGACGTAATCGCAGCCATCGGCAACCGCCTGCCGCAGCTGATCGATCGCATGGGTGCTGCGGCCGATCAGCGCATCCGGCCCCAACAGCTGCCGAGCCAGGGCCGGCGGCAGATCCCCCTGGCCGAGGTGCACACCATCGGCCTCCACGGCGGCGGCAATGTCGAGGCGGTCGTTGATCAGGAACAGCGCCCCGTGCTGACGGCACAGTGCGCGCAATGCCAGGGCCTGCTCCAGCCGCCGGCCATCGGTGATGGGTTGTCCCTGAGCATCGCGACTGCCCTCCTTGGCGCGGTACTGCACCAAACGCACACCACCGCGCAGGGCCGCCTCCACCACCGACTCCAACTGCGGCGAGGGACTGGTGACCAGATACAGCCCGCAGCGCCGCAGCAGCGCCCGCCGTTCGGCGCCGCTGCCGCCACAGGCGCGCAGCAGCTCCGTCTCCAGGTCGTAGAGGGCATAGCGGATTGCAGCAGCCTCGGCAGCCAGCGGATCATCGAAGCCGCGACCGAACTCTTCCAGCACCCGCAGCGCCTCCTGCACCCGCGCGCAGTTGGCGGCCACCACCTGGGAGGCATGGGAGCGCTGACGCTGGGCCGGATGGGCCAGGCCGGCGGCCACATCACCGGCGGTGTCGCGAGCGAGTTTGTAGGCCTCGCGGTGGCGCAGGCCGAGGCGCTGACGCAGATCCTTGAGGCGGCTCACCAGATCGAGGCGGTCCAGGCCGAAGCGGCACCAGTCCTCCACCACCCGCAGTCCCTCACGGGCGCGGTCGAGGTTGGCATCCAGCAGGCGATGCACCGCCTGGCGCTCAGAGCTGGTGATCTCGGTGCCGGTGATCATCGACACGGGCTCGACACAGGAGCGCTGCTTAAGGTGTGGACCCATGGATGCGCAGGTGATGGAGCAGGGTGGAGCCGACAGCCCGATGCTGGTGCTGATTTCAGGGATTCTGCTGCTGGGGGCCATCGCCGCCTTCATCAGCTGGGGACTCAGCAACGCCTACCCCGCCGCCTGAACCCAGCAGCAGCTGCGCCTGGGCGGCGTCAGCGCTGATCTGGGCCACAAGGGCCTGCAGATCCGCGAACCGCTGCTGATGTCGCAGCAGTGCTACAGGTTCCACCAGCAGCTCACGCCCCACCAGCTCCTGTCGTCGATTCAACAGGTGCACCTCCACCGCTGAGGGTGCGGCAGGGTCGACGGTGGGCTGCGGCCCCAGATTCATCACCGCCGGCAAGACCTCAGCCGGTGCAGCGCCCCCATGGCGCGGCGATTCCTGATCGAGCAGCCAGACCCGGGCGGCATAGACCCCCTCCATCGGCAGGAATTTGCGGCCATCCACCTGCAGGTTGGCGGTGGGCCAGCCCAGGGTGCGCCCCAGACCACGCCCCTGCACCACCCGCCCGCAGAAGCGATAGGGACGTCCCAGCAGACGCGCCGCTTCTTCTAGATCAGCCGCCGCCAGCGAATGACGGATGCGGCTGCTGCTGAGGCGCTGGCCGCCGTCCTCCAGCATCGGCAGCACCTGCACGGCGACGCCATGGGCGGCGGCCAGCTGGCCCAGGCTGGTGGTGTCACCGCTGCGCCCGGCCCCGAAGCGGAAGTTCTCACCCACAGCCACCAGGCCGGCTTGGAGCTGCTTCACCAGCACCTGCTCCACGAAGGCTGCCGGCGTCAGAGCCGAGAGAGCCGGTGTGAACGGCACCAGCACCAGCTGCTCGATGCCCAGCGGACTCAGCAGGTGCAGTTTTTCGGTGGGGAGATCAAGGCGCAGGCGGGTTTCACCGAACAGCACCTCGCGCGGGTGGGGCCAGAAGCTCACCACCGTGGGCACCAGAGCCGGGGCGGCAGGATCTGCCTCCTTCGCCAGCCGGGAGCCCGCCACGGCAGCGGCGATCACGCGCCGATGGCCCTCATGCAGGCCATCAAAGCTGCCGAGGGCGATGGCGGTAGGCCCCTGGGCATCGGCCGGTGTGCGCAGGGGAATCACCAAAGAATCGCCGCGACCCTCGCCAGCGGCATCCTCCCATGGCAGGTTTGGGCGACCCCACGCGCCCCCATGGCTGATCGCCTCGACCTGCAGCTGATCTCCGCCGCCCTGCGGCGCCTGGGCTGGGTGCGCTTCTGGGCCCAGCTGGTGCTGGCGGTGGTGGTGGTCGGCGTGCTGCTGTTCAACAACATCGGCGGGCGGCTGGCCGCCAATTCAGCTCGCGCCCTGGGCCTGGGGCCTGGCATCTCGCTCACCACCCTGGCCTTCCTGCTGCTGCTGTGGTGCCTCTGGCAGAGCTGGCTGATCGTGCGCTGCGGCCGGGCCCTGGCCAGCCCCGTGCGCCCGAGCAAGGGAGAAACCGCCCGTCTGATCAAGCGCGGCCTGCTGGCTGATCTGGTGGGCATCACTCTGGCCGTGATCGGCTATCAGGCGATGGCCGGCAGCCTGTTCGTTCAGGCCTCCCAGCAGGTGCCGGGCTTCTTCGGGGCCCAGATCCAGCAGGTGCCTGGGGCTGCAGGCCGCGTGATCGGCCTGCCCATCACCTCGATCGAAATGCTCTCGGTGCTGGGCAACACCCAGGTGCTGTTCGCGCACCTGATCGGCCTGTGGATCAGCCTCTGGCTGCTGCAGCGCATGTATCGAGCCAGCTGAAGCATCAGATCAGCCGACCTCAAGGTCCCCTCACGCCGGCAGGTTGAGATCCGGCAGCCGGGCCGTATCGCCGCGCCAGAACAGTTCCGGCTGCAGCGGCGTCAGCGACACCCCGCCGGCGGCGATGTGGGCCACATCGATCGGCCAGTCGGTGGGGCCGGCTACATCGGCCTCAAGATCATTGGCCACCTCACCGGCCAGCCAGTAGTAGGTGCGGCCGCGGGGGTCGACGCGTCTGTCGAACTGATCCGTGTAGCGGCGCACGGCCTTGCGGCACCAGCGCAGCGGCCCGATCGCCTCAGCCGGCAGCGGCGGCACGTTCAGATTGAGCAGGGTGCGCTCCGGCCAACCGCGCTCCAGCATCCGCTCGGCCACATCCAGGGCGATCCGGGCGGCAGGGTCGAAGTGGCGCCACTGGAAATCGGCGCTGCTCACCGCCAGGGCGGGCAGCCCCTCGATCGTGCCCTCCATCGCCGCGCTCACGGTGCCCGAATAGAGGGTGTCGGTGCCGAGGTTGGGGCCGTGGTTGATGCCGGAGAGCACCAGATCGGGCCATTCCTCCAGCAGGGCGAACAGGGCCAGCTTGACGCAATCGCTGGGGGTGCCGCTGCAGGCCCAGGCGGTGATGCCGGGGGCGAACAACGCATCGGCCCGCTCGGCTCGCAGGGGGGTCTGCAGGGTGAGGCCATGGCCGGTGGCGGAGCGCTCCTGATCCGGGCAGACCACCGTCACCTGATGGCCGCGGGCGGCGGCTTCAGCGGCCAGGGCGCGGATGCCGGCGGCGAAGACGCCGTCGTCGTTGCTGATCAGGATCCGCAAGGCCTTGAGCCGACTGCGGGGAGGCTAGAGGCCGTCTTCTTAAAGTCACGGGCTTCCGGAACACAGCCGTGAGCGCCACGATCAGCCTGCAGCAGCTCACCGATCAACTCGATCAGCTGGAGGCTGAAGCCGCCAAGGCCATCGATGCCGCAGGTTCGGCCAGTGAGCTCGAAGACCTGCGGGTGGGACTGCTGGGCAAGAAGGGCAAGCTCTCGGCGGTGCTCGGCGCCATGGGCAAGTTGCCGGGCGATGAGCGGCCGCTGGTGGGTCAGCGGGCCAACGTGCTCAAGGAGCAAGTGCAGGGGCTGCTGAGCGAGCGGCTCAGCGCCGTGAAAACCGCGGCCATGGCCGAACGCATCGCCAGCGAAACCCTCGACGTGACCATGCCGGCCACCTACGTGCCGGCCGGCCACCGTCATCCCCTGATCAGCACGATCGAGGAGATCGTGGACATCTTTGCCGGCCTCGGCTACCGGGTGGAGGAAGGTCCGGAGATCGAAAGCGACCACTACAACTTCACCGCCCTGAACATCCCGCCGCACCACCCGGCGCGGGACATGCAGGACACCTTTTATTTGAGCGAGCACGAGCTGCTGCGCACCCACACCTCGCCGGTGCAGATCCGCCACCTGGAGAAGAACCCGCCGCCGGTGCGGATCGTGGCGCCGGGCCGGGTGTATCGCCGCGATGCGGTGGATGCCACCCACTCGCCGGTGTTCCACCAGGTGGAGGTGCTCGCGATCGATGAAGGCCTCGATTTCAGCCACCTGCGCGGCACCGTGACCACCTTCCTGCAGCGCTTCTTCGGTGATCTACCCGTGCGCTTCCGCGCCAGCTACTTCCCCTTCACCGAACCCTCCGCCGAGGTGGATGTGCAGTGGCGCGGCCGCTGGCTGGAGGTGATGGGCTGCGGGATGGTGGATCCGGCCGTGCTGGAGGGCCTGGGGATCGACCCCGAGCGCTACA
>JBEBCC010000043.1:0-16317 GCA_041158125.1 Cyanobacteriota bacterium | reverse complement strand
GCTCAACTTGACGCGGCCTGACTGCTCACGGATGGCCCACCCCACGCCATGCTGCTGTTTGATCAGCCAGCGCAGGGTTGTGACCCACCGGGGCGTGGTGCTTGACAGGCGTGGCATCAGGAGGGGTGACCGCCAAGGCAGCTGCTCGCGGTTAGCCCAAAAGGGCTTCAGCAAGCCCTTGCATGCAGGAGCTTGCTCAAGGTTCCAGGGATTGCCAGTCCCCAGAAACCCTTGCACCGCAGTAGGTTTGAGAAACGCCCCCTGATGGATTCGAACCATCGACCGGCTGCTTAGAAGGCAGCTGCTCTATCCAGCTGAGCTAAGGGAGCAAGGGCCTTCGTGAGACCTGAGGCATTGTGGCAGCAGGATCGCCGTCAAGGCCCCTAGGATTGAGGGTCGGCGCAGATCATCGATGGCGGCCTCCCGGCTCAGTGACAGCCAGAAGCAGGAGCTGGTGGCCCGTTACCGCAAGGGCGAGACAGGGCAGGCTCTGGCGGTGGCCTACGGCTGCAGCGCCAACACCGTGAGCCGGGTGGTGCGGGCTGCCGTGCCCCCGGAGGAGCTGGCCGCGATCAAGCGGCAGTCCCGGCCGCGTGGAGTCATGGCGTCCACTGCTGACGCTGGGATCGTGGAGGGCACACGGCCCGAACTGGATCCAGACCCGATTGTTGGAGTTGGCAGTGCCGAGGTGAGCGCTGCCACCCCGCCTGCTGATCTGCTTGTCGCTGCTGCAGCTGAAGCTGTGCCGCCGGACACGGCCGCCGATGACGATGCTGCCGGCATCCTGGCCATTGATGACGCGGATGACTTCGGCGACGACGGTCTTGACGAATTCGCTGACGATGACGGGGAATCGGGCGAGAGTCTTGAGCTGTTCACCACGGCAGTCGTGGCTGCCGGCCATGCCGCAGCGGTGCCGCTGCCACTGACCCCCGGTGCACTTCCGGGTTCGGTGTATCTGCTGGTGGACAAGAGTGTGGAGCTTGAACCCCGGCCGCTGCGTGATTTCAATGAGCTCGGCAGCTTGCCGGAGGAGGAGCAGGATCGCCGTGCCCTGATGCTCTATGCCAATCCGCGCCAGGCCAAGCGCCAGTGCGGTCGCAGCCAGAGGGTGATCAAGGTTCCCGACAGCGGGCTGCTGGAGCGGCGCTCCTCCTACCTGCTCGCCCAGGGCATCACCCGTCTGGTGCTGGAGGGCGGCAGCCTCTTTGCGGTTCCGGGTTGCTGAGATGGCAGCCAGGCTCCGCAGCCGCTGAGATCCGCACGTGCGCCTCTGGCCCGCTGCGATCGTTCCAGCCGTGGTGCTGCCGCCTCTGTTGCTCGCCTGCGACCCCCTGCCGCAGCGCTTGCCCCGGGATCCCGACGGAACCGCGCGCAATGCCAGCACATCCCGCTGGCGTGGTCTCTCCTCCAGCGGTGCTTACAGCATGGTGCGTCAGGTCACCATTGGCACCAATCGCTTCAGCTTCCGGGAAACCTGGTTTCGCGGCAAGGCGAGTGGCCGGCTGATCACCTTCGGCACCGGCACCTACGAACCGAAGACCGCCATCAACATCTACGACTACAGCCAACCCGCCGGGATCGTGGTGGTGCGCACCCGGGAGCTGGAGGAGGGCAGCATCACCGAGGACACCGTGGTGGCCACCACCCTGCCGATCTTCAGGGTTGGGGAAACGATCACCTACACCCAGGTGCCCTGAGCGGTCAGTCGCGCTCGTGCTGCGGCAGCAGTAGCGCTGCAGCACTGCCACCGGTGATCACGCCGATCACCAAGGCCACTCCCACCAGGAAACCCGTGGGCAAGGCAGCTGTACGCCCGAAGCCCAGGTTGATGCTGGTGCGTTGGTCCAGGTTCTGGGCCCCGAGGCAGAGCAGTACCAGCAACAGGACACCACCGCCCAGGTTGGCCAGCAGCAGACGCAGGCGCAGCACCATCAGCCTGGCTCCTCCTCGCTTGTGTGACCCAGAGCGTAGAGCTCGCGGCGCGACAGGCCGGTCTCACCGGCCAGCTGACGCGCGGCTTCGCTGCGGCTCAGCCCTGCGTCGATCAGGGCGGCCAGCCGGGCGCGCAGGCTCTGGGTGTCGCTGGCGGTGCTCGGTGCCGCAGTCAGCGAGGCTCCGCCCAGCACCAGCGTGAATTCGCCTTGGGGGGGTGTGGCGCGAAAGTGTGCCAGTGCGGCGCTCAGGCTGGGCCCCACCTGCTGCTCGTGCCGTTTGGTCAGCTCGCGCATCACCGCCACGGGGCGATCGCCCAGTTCCGCGAGCAGATCCTCAAGCAGGGCCACCAGCCGGTGCGGTGCTTCGAACAGCACCAGCGTGCGGCTGTCGTTGGCAAGCTCGCGCAGGCGTGTGCGCCGCTGGTTCGGCTTCGGCGGCAGGAATCCTTCAAAGCAGAAGCGGCCGCTGGGCAGGCCGCTGCTCACCAGGGCGGTGGTGATGGCGCAGGGGCCGGGGATGCAGATCACCGTGGCCCCGGCTGCCCGTGCTGCGGCCACCAGCATCTCGCCTGGATCGGAGATGCCCGGCAGGCCGGCGTCGCTGATCACAGCGATCGCTTCACCGGCGGCCAGTGCCGTCAGCAGTTCGGGGATGCGGCTGGCCTGGTTGTGCTCATGGAAGCTGAGCAGCCGGGGGCCCTGCTCTCGGTTGCGCAACCCCAGGTTGTGCAGCAGCAGGCCGCTGCGGCGTGTGTCCTCGCAGGCGATGCGATCCACGTGGGCCAGCACGTGCCGGGCGCGAGGGGAGAGATCGCCGACGTTGCCAATCGGTGTTCCCACCAGATAGAGCACGCCCGCTGCGGGTTCGGCGCCCTGCATCACAATGCCCCTTTGCCGTCTCCATGATGCCCGCTGCCGCCTGCTTGCCCGCCGGCATCGCGGAGGAGCCTCTGTTGGCCGAGCTGCGGCGGCTGAGCTGGGGTGCGGCCGACATCCTGCTGGCCTACGGCCGCGGTGAGCAGCCGCCCCACGGCTTTCCGCCGGCCCTGCGTGTGGAGCAGGGCGGCGACGGCCCGGTCAGCGCGGCCGATCTGGCGGTGAATCAGTGGCTGCTGGATGGCCTCATGGCCGCCTATCCCGATGCCCCCTGGACCCTGCTCAGCGAGGAGACTGCCAAGGAACAGCTCACCGCAGGCCAGCCCATCGATGCCGATTGGCTCTGGATCCTCGATCCGCTCGATGGCACCAAGGACTTTCTGCAGGGCACCGGTGAGTACGCGGTGCATCTGGCCCTGGCCCATCGCGGTGAGCCGGTGCTGGGGGTGGTGCTGCTGCCCGAGCTGGAGCAGCTCTGGTTTGGTCTGGTGGCACCGGCCGGCAGCGCTGAAGCACCCGGTCGCGCCTGGTGTGAAAACCGCGCTGGCCAGCAATCCCCCGCCAACCTCAGCCCCCGCCGCGCCCTGGGCGAGCTGGTGCTGGTGGCCAGCCGCAATCACCGCGATCAGCGCCTGGAGCAACTGCTGGCGACTCTGGCCCTCGGCGAAATCAAGGCGATCGGCAGCGTCGGCGGCAAGGTGGCCACGATTCTGCGCGGTGAGACCGACCTCTACATCTCCCTTTCGGGCAGGAGCGCCCCGAAGGATTGGGATATGGCTGCCCCCGAGGCGTTGCTGCGTGCAGCCGGGGGCTCCTTCAGCCATGCCGATGGCCGGCCGCTCACCTACAACGATGGTGACATCCGCCAGGCCGGCTGCCTGATCGCCAGTCACGGCCCGGCCCATCAGGAGCTGTGCAGCCGGGCGGCGGCGGCGCTGGCGGTGATCGACCCTGATTTTTGCGTCTGAGCACCTCCTGCGCGAAGCAAAGCCGTGATCGCCAGTGCTGCAAGCGCCGATGCCACCGCAGCTGCTGAGCGGTGCGGCTCAGGTGGATAGCTATGAAAAAGCCCCCCTTACGGGGGGCCGGCGAACGAGCGATCAGGCCGGAGCCAGGGTTTCATCCTGCTGGGGTACGCCGCGCAGGGTGAGATTGATGCGGCCGCGGTTGTCGATCTCGCGCACGCGGACGGTCACGTGGTCGCCCACCTTGACCACGTCCTCCACCTTCTCAACGCGGGCTTCGCTGAGCTGGGAGATGTGGATCATCCCCTCCTTGCCGGGCAGGATTTCCACAAAGGCGCCGATTGGGATCACACGGGTCACCGCACCGCTGAACACCTCGCCCTCCGACACGCGGCGGGTCAGGCCCTCGATGATGCGCTGGGCTTCTTCAGCGGCAGCACCGTCGTGGCTGGCGATCGTGACGATGCCGCCATCTTCGATATCGATCTTGGTGTTGGTGCGCTCGGTGATGCCCTTGATCGTGCGGCCGCCGGGGCCGATCACGGTGCCGATCAGTTCGGGATCGATGCGGAAGCTAAGCAGGCGCGGAGCGTGGGGGCTCAGCACCTCGCGGGGCTTTTCGATCGCCTCGAGCATCTTCTCGAGGATGTGCAGACGGGCGGGGCGGGCCTGGTTGATCGCTTCGGCGACGGTCTTCACCTCAAGACCGGTGATCTTCATGTCCATCTGCAGGGCGGTGATGCCCTTCTCGGTGCCGGCCACCTTGAAGTCCATGTCGCCGAGAAAGTCCTCGATGCCTTGGATATCGGTGAGGATGCGCACCTCGGAACCCTCCTTGATCAGGCCCATGGCAGCGCCGCTGACGGGTGCCTTGAGGGGCACGCCGGCATCCATCAGGGCCAGGGTGCTGCCGCACACCGAGCCCATCGAGGTGGAGCCGTTGGAGCTCAGGCACTCCGACACCACGCGCAGCACATAAGGGAACGACTCCTTGCTGGGCAGAACCGGCACCAGCGCCCGCTCGGCCAGGGCGCCGTGGCCGATCTCACGACGGCCGGGGCTGCGCATCGGTTTGGTCTCGCCGGTCGAGTAGGGCGGGAAGTTGTAGTGGTGCAGGTAGGTCTTCTCGGTGGACGGGTTGAGGTCGTCCATCTCCTGGGCGTCGCTCGGCGTGCCCAGGGTGGCGCAGGAGAGCACCTGGGTCAGACCGCGCTGGAACAGGGCCGAGCCGTGCACGCGCTTGGGCAGCACCCCAGCGGCGGCGCTGATCGGGCGCACCTGATCCAGCGTACGGCCGTCGACGCGCACGCCATCCTGGATGATCTGCTCGCGCATCAGCTTCTTGGTCAGGGCCTTGTAGCTGTTGCCCAGGGCCTTGCCGTTGCTGCTGACGGCCACCTTCACGGCGTCGTCATCCTTGAGGGCAGTGATCTTCTCGAGCACCTCGGCCTTGATGGCATCGAGCTTGCCGTCGCGCTCACCCTTGCTCTGGCTGAACTGCTTGAGCACCTCGCCAATGCCCTTGCCGCATTCCTTTTCGAGAAACTTCGGCAGGGTGTCGTCGTCGACCTTGGCTTCGGGGATCACCTGCTCGATACCCAGCTCCTTGAGTAGGGCCTGCTGGGCCTTGATCAGTTCGCTCACCGCTTCGTAGCCGAAGTCGATGGCTTCGATCACATCCTGTTCGGGCAGCTGGTTGGCGCCCGCTTCCACCATGATCACGCCCTCGGGGGTGCCGGCCACCACCAGATCAAGGTCGGAGCGCTCGATCTCCCGGTAGCTGGGGTTGAGCACGAAGTCGTCGCCCAGCAGGCCCACGCGCACCGCCGCCATCGGGCCATGGAATGGGATCTTGGCCAGCAGGGTCGCCAGGGATGCGCCGGTGACGGCGAGCACATCAGGTGGCACCCGCTCATCGAGCGACATGCAGGTTGCGACGATCTGCAGGTCGTCGCGCAGCCAGCTGGGGAACAGCGGCCGCATCGGCCGGTCGATCAGACGGGCGATCAGCGTTGCCCGCTCGGGGGGGCGGCTCTCACGCCGCATGAAGCTGCCGGGGATGCGACCGGCGGCATACAGCCGCTCCTCGTAATCGCAGATCAGGGGCAGGAAATCGATGCCTTCGCGACCGCCGGAGCGGGTGGCGGTGACCAGTACCGCGGTGTCTCCGCACTCGACCATCACCGAGCCCCCGGCCTGGGGGGCGAACAGACCAGTGGTCAGCCGGATCTCCCGACCATCGAAGGAGATCGACTGAGTGTGACCTTGCACTTGGGCTTATGTCCTTTTGTTGTCAAGAGGCATTCTCGCATCCGGGCATCAGGCGCTGCGTCGCCGCTTGCAAAGTCTTCGGAAACGGTTGGCTTGCTCAGGCACGGCTCGACCGCCCTGGCCCTGTCGGCAGCATCGCCAGGCGCAAAAAAGGCGCCCTGCGGCGCCCCTGCTTCCTGGCTGTGGGTCTGCCCTGCGAGGGAGTGCCGAGGTCAGACGCGCAGCAATTCAGTGGTGATGGCCGCCCGTGATCAATCCGCTGGCGGCCGCCGGCAACTCACCAGGAGGACTTGACCACCCCGGGAAGTTCGCCCTTGTGGGCACGCTCGCGCAGCTGGTTGCGGCACAGGCCGAAATCGCGATACACACCACGGGGCTTGCCGGTGGCCCAGCAGCGGTTGCGCAGGCGCACCTTATTGCTGTTGCGCGGCAGACCCTGGATCTTGCGGTGGATCTCCAGGCGCTCCATCGGGTCGGCGGCGGCTTCGAAGGCGGCCATCAGGGCGGCGCGCTTCGCGGCGTAACGCTCCACCATCTTCTGGCGCTTGGCGTCGCGCGCAATCATCGACTTCTTAGCCATGCGGCCTGGTACTCGTCATGCGGTGATGGTTGAGCCTACCCCTTCGCCGTGCCCTCAGCGGCCGAGCAGTTGTTGCACAGCCTGCAGCTGGCTGGTGTCCTTGACGATCAGCACCAGGCTCAGCCCAACCAGGAACACAAACCCAGACTGCATGAAGGCCATCTGGAAGCGCTCCGGCAGGGGCCGGCCCCGCAGCCCCTCGATCAGCAGCAACAGGAACTGACCGCCATCGAGGAGGGGCAGCGGCAGCGCGTTGAGCACCGCCAGGTTGATCGAGATCAGGGCCGTGTAGAGGAACAGGCTGCTGCCGCCCTGTCGCGCCAGCGAGGCGCCCATCTCCACGATCTTCACAGGGCCGCTCACCTGGCTGGCTGTTTCGCCGAAGTGAGTGATCAGGCTGGCGAAGCCCTCCACGGTGCGGCGGGTGAGCGCCACGAAGTCGTGGTTGGCCTGGCGCAGCACCTCAAGCGGGCCGTGGGCCGGGCGGAAGCTTTCGGCGCCGCTGGGCTGCAGCTGCGCACCGATGCGACCAATGCCGCCCAGATCCGCCGGGGTGAGCAGCAGCTCCACCGTGCTGCCGTCGCGCTCGGCGCGCAGGCGCAGGCTTTGATCCGGTGCACCCTTCACCCGGGCCACCAGTTCCGCCACAGCGCCCTGACCGCCGCCCAGGTCGCGGCCGTCGACCGCCAGCACCCGATCTCCCGGCCGCAGTCCGGCGGCGGCCGCCGCCTGGCCTGGTTGCACACCGGCCACCAGCACCCCGGGAGTGGCGCTGAAGCCGGCCGGAATGCCCACCACCACGCCCTGGGCCACCAGCACGGCCCAGGCCAGCAGCAGGTTGGCGAGCACCCCGGCGGCGATCACCAGCGCCCGCTGGGGCAGGGGCCGGTTGCGCAGCAGGTCGGGGTCATTGGCGGGAATCGGGCTGTCCTCGTCGTCGTCGGGGAAGGCCACGAAGCCACCGAGCGGAATGGCTCGCAGGGCGAACTGCACGCCGCGGCGCTGCCGTTCCACCAGGACCGGCCCGAAGCCCACCGAGAAGCCGCTGACGCGGATCCCCTGCCAGGTGGCCGCGAAGAAGTGGCCGGCCTCATGCACCACGATCAGACCCGCCAGGATCGCCAGGGCCGTCAGTACACCCATCCAGGAGCCCGCGTGAATGGCTCCATTGTGGTGGCCGTCGCGCCATAGCGTTGATGGGCTTCGCCGAGCCCCATGACGCACCGCTGCGATGTCCTTGTGGTGGGCGCCGGGATCATGGGCGCCACGCTGGCCAGCCTGCTCAGGCAGCTGGATCCGGGGCTGCAGCTGGTGGTGCTGGAGCGCCTGCCGGCGCTGGCTGCCGAGAGCAGCGCGCCGATGAACAACGCCGGCACAGGCCATGCGGCCAACTGTGAGCTCAACTACACCCCCGAGGCCGCCGATGGCTCCGTGCCAATCGCCAAGGCGCTGGCGATCAACGCCGCTTTTGAGCTCAGCCTCCAGTACTGGAGCGCTCTGGTGGAGATGGGTGCCCTGGATTCACCGGCCGACTTCATCCGGCCGGTGCCGCACCTGAGCTTTGTTTGGGGCGAGCAGGCGGTGGCTTTCCTGCGGCGCCGCCATCAGGCCCTCAGCGCTACGCCCCAGTTCGCCGACATGGCCTGGAGCAGTGATCCCCAGCAGCTTCGCGCCTGGATGCCGCTGGTGATGCAGGGGCGCCCGCTGGATCAGCCGCTGGCGGCCACCCGCGTGGCCCGCGGCACCGATGTGAACTTCGGCGCCCTCACCCAGCGGCTGCTGGCGGGGGCCGCCGCGGAGGTGCGCCGCGGTGAGCAGGTGCACCATCTGGAGCGGCTGGTCCGCGGCTGGCGCCTGCACAGCACCGGCGGTGCCTTCGAGGCGCCGTTCGTCTTTCTCGGCGCCGGTGGCGGCAGCCTGCCGCTGCTTCAGGCCTCCGGCATCCCCGAAGCCCGTCAGTACGGCGCCTTCCCGGTGAGCGGCCAGTGGCTGGTCTGCCGCAACCAGGCGGTGATTGCCGCCCACGACGCCAAGGTCTATGGCAAGGCGGCCGTCGGGGCGCCGCCGATGTCTGTGCCGCACCTGGATACCCGCTGGATCGATGGGCGGCGGGCGCTGCTGTTCGGCCCCTACGCCGGCTTCAGCACCCGCTTCCTGCGCCAGGGCTCCCTCTGGGATCTGCCCCGTTCGCTGCGGCCGTTCAATCTGCTGCCGACCCTGCAGGTGGGTGCGGAAAACCTCGATCTGGTGCGCTACCTCATGGGGCAGGTGCTGCAGAGTCCGGAGCAGCGCCTGGCCAGCCTGCGCCAGTTTCTGCCGGAGGCCAATGGCGACGACTGGCAGCTGGCCGTGGCCGGCCAGCGGGTGCAGATCATCAAGCGGCTGAATGGCCGCGGCAGCCTGCAGATGGGCACCGAGCTGGTGTGCAGCGCCGATGGGTCCCTGGCGGCGTTGCTGGGGGCATCGCCGGGCGCCTCCACCGCGGTGGAGACCATGCTGCAGCTGCTGCAGCGCTGCATGCCGGAGCGCCTGGCCAGCCCCACCTGGCAGCAGCGTCTGCGCCAGCTGATTCCCGCCTGGGGCGAAGCACTGGCCAGTGATCCACTGCGGCTGGCTGCCTGGCGGCAGCACAGCGATCAGCAGCTGGGGCTGGTCTGACGATCGGTTGTGGCCACCGCCTCAGGCCGCGCTGAGGTGGTCGCTGCCGAAGTAGGGCACCAGGGCGGCCGGCAGTCGCACCAGGCCATCAGCCTGCTGGCCGTTCTCCAGCAGGGCTGCCATGGTGCGGCCCACGGCCAGGCCGCTGCCGTTGAGGGTGTGGACCAGCTGGGTGGTTTTGCCCTGCTTGCAGCGGATTGCCGAACGGCGCGCCTGGAAGTCGCCGCACACCGAGCAGCTGGAGATCTCGCGGTAGGCCCCGGCCCCGGCCAGCCAGACCTCCAGGTCGTAGGTGCGGCTGGCGGAGAAGCCGAGATCGCCGCTGCACAGTTCGATGCGCCGGTAGGGCAGCTCCAGGGCTTCCAGCACCGCTTCGGCATCAGCGGTGATCCGCTCGTGGGCCTCGGCCGATTGCTCGGGGTGGCAGAACCAGTAGAGCTCCACCTTGTTGAACTGGTGCAGGCGGATCAGGCCGCGGGTGTCGCGGCCGTAGCTGCCGGCCTCGCGGCGGAAGCAGGGGGTGTAAGCCACGTAGCGCAGCGGCAGCTGCTCGGCGGCGATCACTTCCTCTCGGTGCAGGGATGTGACCGGCACTTCGGCCGTGGGCGTCAGCCAGAGGTCGTCCTCGGCGCAGCGGAAGCTCTCTTCGGCGAACTTGGGCAGCTGGCCGGAGCCGGTGAGGCTGGCGGAGTTCACCAGGATCGGTGGCAGCAGTTCGCGATAGCCGCGGCTGCCATGCAGATCGAGCATGAAGCTGATCAAGGCCCGCTCCAGGCGAGCGCCCTGGCCCTGCAGGGTGATGAACCGGCTCTGGGCGATCCGCACCGAGCGCTCGGTCTCCCACAGGCCAAGCCGTTCACCGATCTGCCAGTGCTCCTCCAGGGTTTCGCCGGCGGCCGCCTGGCGCGGTGTACCCCAGCGCTTCACCTCGACGTTGTCGCGTTCGTCGCGGCCGTCGGGCGCATCGGCTGAGGGCAGGTTCGGCAGCGCCAGCAGCTGCTCGCGCAGCTGGGCCTCCAGTGCCTTCTCCTGCTCTTCGATTTCAGCCACCTGCTGCTTGATGGCATTGCCCTGATCCCGCAGCGCCTGCACCTCAGGACCGTTGGCAGCGGCTCCCCCCTGGATCAGGCTTCCCACCTGCTTGCCGATCCGGTTGCCTTCGGCCTGCAGCTCGCTGCGGCGGGCTTCCAGATCGCGCTCCTGCAGAGCGATCGCCTGCAAGGGGGCGAGATCGAGGCGGAGTCCGCGGCGGGCAAGCTGGCTGGTGATCAGCTCGGGGTTGTCGCGCAGCAGGCGCTGGTCGAGCACACGTGTCGGGCAGATGGGGCGAGCCTAGGGGTGGGGCTGTCGCTGGTCGTCTCGCCCGTCGCGCCCACCCCGGATGGCCCGGGTGAACATCTCGGATGCTGCGGCGGCAGCCTCAGAGCACCTGCACCACCTCGCTCACCTCGGGGATGGCCTCGCGCAGTTTGCGCTCGATGCCCATCTTCAACGTCATCGTGCTGCTGGGGCAGGAGCCGCAGGCACCCTGCAGGCGGACTTTCACGATCGGGCCATCGATCTCCACCACCTCGACGTTGCCGCCATCCGCCATCAGGTAGGGACGCAGTTCATCGAGGGTGCGCTCCACGTTTTCGAGGGTCAGGGCGCGGGGATCGCTGCTGTCGATGACGGTCGTCTCGGCTGGCTGCTCACTGAGCTGCTCGCTGGTCATGGCCTGGCGCTCCAGAGTCTGTTTTTCAGACCTTAACGGCCGCGCGGGAGCGCTGACCCGGTGCCGGCTCGGGGCGCCATCGCCTCGGGCCGGGGCTTCGGCGGGCGGCATGGCGGACAGCGCTGCGGGGGCGGCTGCCTAGGATCGTCCAACACCCTCGGAACCCGGCCCCAGTCAGCGGGGGCTGCCCCACGCCAGCCGATGACCGACGCGCCCGTCGCCCGTATCCGCAATTTCTGCATCATTGCCCACATCGACCATGGCAAATCGACCCTGGCCGATCGCTTGCTGCAGCAAACCGGCACTGTCGCCGCCCGCGACATGCAGGAGCAGTTTCTTGACAACATGGACCTGGAGCGTGAGCGGGGCATCACGATCAAGCTCCAGGCGGCACGGATGGAATACAAGGCTGCTGATGGTGAAACTTATATCCTCAATTTGATCGATACCCCGGGCCACGTCGACTTCTCCTATGAGGTCAGTCGCTCGCTGCAGGCCTGTGAGGGGGCGTTGCTGGTGGTGGATGCAAGCCAGGGGGTGGAGGCGCAGACGCTGGCTAATGTCTACCTGGCAATCGAAAATAATCTCGAGATCATTCCTGTTCTCAACAAGATCGATCTGCCTGGTGCTGATCCCGAGCGCATCAGCGAGGAGATTGAGGCGATCATCGGCCTGGATTGTTCCGGCGCCATTCCCTGCTCCGCCAAAACCGGTCTCGGTGTACCGGAGATCTTGCAGGCGGTGGTGGATCGGGTGCCGCCACCGGCTGATCGTGTCGCTGAACCGCTGCGGGCCCTGATCTTCGATTCCTATTACGATCCCTACCGCGGTGTGATCGTTTATTTCCGGGTGATTTCCGGTTCAATCAGCCGCAAGGACAAGGTTCTGCTGATGGCCAGCGGCAAGACCTACGAGCTCGATGAAGTGGGCGTGATGGCCCCGGATCAACGCCAGGTGGACAGTCTTCATGCCGGTGAGGTGGGCTACCTGGCAGCGTCGATCAAGGCGGTGGCTGACGCCCGTGTCGGTGACACCATCACCCTGGCGGCCAATCCTGCACCGGAGCCGCTGCCGGGCTACACCGAGGCCAAGCCGATGGTGTTCTGCGGCCTGTTCCCCACCGATGCCGATCAGTATCCCGATCTGCGCGAAGCGCTCGACAAGCTGCAGCTCAGTGATGCGGCGTTGCAATATGAGCCTGAAACCAGCAGTGCCATGGGCTTTGGCTTCCGCTGCGGTTTCCTCGGCCTTCTGCACATGGAGATCGTGCAGGAGCGGTTGGAACGCGAGTACGACCTCGACCTGATCGTCACCGCCCCTTCGGTGATCTACCAGGTGAACATGCTGGATGGGGCTACTTTGATGGTGGACAACCCGGCGACTCTGCCTGATCCACAGAAGCGCGAATCGATTGAGGAGCCTTATGTGAAGATGGAGATTTATACTCCTAATGCCTATAATGGTACCCTGATGGAGCTCTGTCAGGAGCGGCGCGGTGAGTTTATCGATATGAAGTACATCACAACCGATCGTGTCACTCTGCACTATGAGCTGCCCCTCGCCGAGGTGGTCACCGATTTCTTTGACCAGATGAAGAGTCGGACCAAGGGCTATGCCTCGATGGAGTATTCGCTGATCGGCTATCGCAAGAATGAGTTGGTTCGTCTTGATGTGTTGATCAATGGTGAGCGTGCTGATCCCCTCACTACGATTGTCCACCGCGACAAGGCCTACAACGTCGGCAAGGGTTTGGTGGAGAAGCTGAAGGAGCTGATCCCGCGCCAGCAGTTTAAGATACCGATCCAGGCGGCGATTGGTAGCCGCGTGATCGCTTCGGAAAGCATCAGTGCTATGCGTAAGGATGTGCTCGCGAAGTGTTATGGTGGCGACATATCCCGCAAGAAAAAACTGCTTCAGAAGCAGGCCAAGGGCAAGAAGCGCATGAAGGCGATGGGTAAGGTTGAGGTGCCGCAGGAGGCCTTTATGGCGGTGCTCAAGCTCAATCAATGAGCAGGCGTCTAGGGCGGCTATGGGGCGGTCTGGCGGCGCTGGCGCTCGCGATTCTCTCCCCTGGCGCTTCCATCGCTGGCGCTTTGCGGATCGGTTCCGGGAGTGAACTCTGGACGATTCCAAGCGCGGCCTTGCAGCGCTTCGTGGTTGCTGGTCGCTTCAGTGATCAGCGTCTGTTGCGGCTGGTGGCCAGCTCCGGCTGGCCGGATGAGGCGCTGCGAGCCGCTCTGGTGAAGGTGTACGCCGTCGACCTGGTCGCCCTGGCTCGCTTCCTCGATTCCCCGGCTGGCCGGGTCTTCCTTGAGCAGCAGACCCGCGCCTATCGCCCAATCCCGGTGCGGGCCGGTGCGCAGGATCTGCGGGTCATCGCGTTGCGGGCTGCGATTCTCACGGAAGCCCGTGGCGGCACGATCAGTGCCCTCGGCATCCTCCAGCGTCTACCGGCGCCGCTGGTGATCGACCTCTCCGGTCCCCCCCCTCAACGCTGCTCGTCGCTGCCTTGTGAGAATCCAGAGCAGTGCCGATCGGTGCTCTCCTGGATCGCCTTCCTGCCGGCCTGCCTGCAGGCCGCCGCGGTTCCTGGGGCATCGACGGCGACGGCACCATGACCAGCGGCTCTGATCAATCTGGTGCGGATTGCAATCGCACCCTGATGCCAGTCTCGAGGGTGATCAATGCACCGCTGTTCACGGCTTGGATGGTCGTCAGACCTTGTCGAATATTTGCGCAGCCTCGCAGGTGAACGCATCCTCGTCGCTCACTTTGTCAGATGGTTTGCGCCAGAGGTGATCATCTGTGGGGTCATCCTTCATTGAGTTGCTGAAGTGCTCATTCTTGCCGGCTAGACCGGTTGATGGGCTGAAGTTGCGGCACTTCACGTCGCGCTCGTTGGTAACTTCGCAGTTGATAGTCTCGCGTTTGCTGCAGATGTCGTGCCCGCGCGTTGACGTGATGTCGTGCCCCTTGGTCAGGTTGGTCAGTACGGTGCTGCCAGGGCTGGAGAGCGCCAGATCGGCCGCCAGGGCGATCGGAAATGTCTGCACCATGGCCTGGATCGCCGTGCGTCACAGGGTTGGACCCTGGCAATCGCTTTCCGTCGCTCCTGTTGCCGCTGCAAGACCAAACGGCGAGGCTGCGGGAAGCCCATGGGGATCGGGCCGTGGCCGATGGATCAGCTGCTGGTCGTGGTCGGGCGCTTGTGCGCTGATGTGCTGTTCTGGCTTGCTCCTTTTCCTTGGATTGCAACCGTCAGAGCTGGCCCGCTGATGAATACCTGCTCGCAAAAATGAGTAGACGTGATCTGAAAAGCCGGAGATCGGATTTGAACCGACGACCTACTGATTACGAATCAGTTGCTCTACCACTGAGCTACACCGGCAGCCACATCACCTTAGCATTCCACCTTCTTCGCCCCTGGTGCGCCCATGGCCACTCCTTCTCGCGACCAGCTTGATCCGGCGATGAAGGCCCGGTTGCTGCAGGAGGCGCGCACGCCCTGGCGTGGGCTGCGCCGGGCCTTGTGGCTTGCGTTCACCGCCTCCGCCGGCCTGGGGTTGGCAACGATGGCCATGCGGGCTTCGGCGGGGGATGCGGTGGCTGGATCAGATCTGCTGATTCAGGTGGTCGCCCTCGCTCTGTTCGGCAGTCTGCTCTGGTGGGATCGCAGCGTCACCGGCAACGAGGCCGACCTCCGCTGACGGCGTCGCCAGGGGCCGAGCCTCAGAGGTTGTTCCATTGTCTGCAGCTGAACCAATGACCTCTGACCCGGTGGTCTCTGAACCGTCGGCGGCAGCCTCGCTCTGGTGTGACGGGGCCGCCATGGTCGTCGCTGCCGCAGACGCGGCAGTCCCTGTTGTCGATTCGGGTCCTGCTTCTCCCGGCGGACGATTGTCTGGGTTGTCGCTGCCGGTCGATCCCGTTGCCTCGATGGGACCAGCGGGCTCGGTTGGGCACGGCGCCACCGGTTCCTCGGCTGCAGCGCGATTGGACGGAGCCGGTGTCGGCGCCCCAGCGATCGGATCGAGCAGCAACAGCGGCAGGCCGAGATTCAGGCGACGCTCACCAGCTTCGGCGCTGCTCAGGGGTAGGGTCTGCGCCACCAGGGCTGCCGGTCGGCTGAACAGCCACAGGCTCTGCACCATCTGCTGCCACTGCCAGAGCATCAGCGCCAGCAGGCTTGCGGCCACCAGCAGCACCACCAGGCGCGGGCTATCCCCCAGCGGCGACCAGGCCCAGGCCAGGCCCGCGTGGCCATCGCACCACCACAGCAGTGGCAGCAGCAATGCCGCGCCTGTGGCGCTGAGCAGTTTCAGGGGCAGGGCCGTCTGTAGGGCGCTCAGCCGCAGCTGATCACTGCGGCGCCCGCGCAGAGGCACTTGCAGCAGCAGCAGCGACCATAGATCGGGCGGCAGGCGCCAGAACAGCAGCGCTGGGGCCACGGCTCCAAGTGCCCAGCAGAACAGACGCTCAACGCCAGGAAGGGGGCCGGGATCGGCCCCCGCCAGCACCAGCAGGAGAGCCGCCACATCCAGGGGGAAGGCGGCAACTCCAAGCAGCTGGAGCCAGAGCAGCGGTTCGCGGCGGGCCGGGTTGCCCTGCGGGCTGGTCACGGTGAGGTGCGGCGGATCAGGTGCTCAGTGTGCGGCGTTGGGTCACAAGTTTGTAGGCCTCGACACGATCGCCGTTCTGCCAGTTGGCAAAGCGATCGCAACCGATACCGCACTCGAAGCCCGTGGCCACTTCCTTCTGATCGTCCTTGCCGCGGCGCAGGGAGTCGAGGTCGCCCTCGAACACCTTTTCCTTGCCCCGCCAGACGCGCACCTTGCAGTTGCGCTGCAGCTTGCCGTTGGTGACATAGCAACCCGCCACGGCGCTCTTGCCGATGCTGAACACGGCGCGCACCTCCGCTTCGCCGAGGCTCTCCTCCACCATCTCGGGCTCCAGCAGGCCCTCCATGGCCATCTGGATGTCCTCGAGCAGCTTGTAGATCACGTCGTAATCACGCACATCCACGCCGGTGGCATCGGCGGCGCGCTTGGCGCCCGGGGCCATCGAGGTGTTGAAGCCCACGATCACGGCGCCGGAGGCGGCGGCCAGATCCACATCGGTTTCGGTGATTTCGCCCGGGGCCGACAGCAGCACCCGCACCTGCACCTCCTCCTGGGGCAGCTGCTCCAGGGAGCCGAGGATCGCCTCCACGGAACCCTGCACGTCGGCCTTGAGGATCAGGTTGAGCTCCTTGAGCTCGCCTTCGCTGGCCTGACCCGACATGGACGCCAGCGACACCCGGCGGGAGGCCATCTGCTG
>JBEBCC010000042.1:0-7720 GCA_041158125.1 Cyanobacteriota bacterium | reverse complement strand
TCACCAACCGATCGAGGTGTGGGTCGGAGGGGGTATCCAGCAAGGCATACCGCTGCAGATCCCGCAGCCGCTGTTCCTCATCGGCGGGGATCGGGTAATCGGGGAACGCCATGGCTCAGCGTTCCTTGCCCTCCAGGGGCACCAGCCGGATCTGGCCCTGGCTCAATTGAATGCGGAATTGATCGCCGGGCTTGAGATCCAGCATGTCGGTGTATGCACGGCCCACCATCAGGTTGCCGTTGAAGTGCACGTGGGTGCTGTAGCTCAAATCCCGGCCATGGGATCCCTTGCGGTGGGCGCTGCGTCCGTTGTGGCCCGGCAACGCAACGCCCGTGGCCTCCAGCAACGCCTCGTAGAACGCGCTGTAGTGCAAATGCTCTTGGCCATCGGCGTTCACACTCACGTAGCCGCAATGGCGAACCAGATCAGAGCGATGGGCACCACCCATGGCCTGAACCACTTTGAGGAGACGTTCGCCTTTGAGCATGGTTGGGGTGCTGAATGGCATGGGTCTAAATCACAGCCAGAGCGCCATTCCCGGCATGGAGGCGTTCTGCGGACGATGCTCTGCAGTACCGCTGCAGGGTGCATCACCGGGCTTGGTTTCCACCAACCGCATGCGTCCGATCCACTCGAGATCACGGCCCTTAACCGTGAGCCAGTGGATGATGCGCGCACGGCACACATCGGGATCAGCCACCGCCCAGGCCTTGCGCAGATCGAGACTGAAACAACCACTTGGGCACAGCCAACGCGCTCGCGCCCGTTGTGATCCTGCCGGGGGCAGCAACAACACATTCCAAGTTGCCATCACGGGTTGGCCGGAGAGGCGGATGCTGCGCGATCCCGCTCTCCAGAAGGCCGCTTCAAGGCGGATTCACCGCACAGCTGCGGCGGCCTGAGGCGCCCCAGGGCCCCATGCCAGCCAACAGTGGAAACAGCTGCACTGCCTGGAGCCATGCCATCCATGCCCGTGGGGGATCTCCAGTTGCCGCCCGATCCAGAGGGTCTCGTGCTGTTCTGCCATGGCACGGGCAGCGACCACCACAGCCCGCGCAACCGGGCAGTGGCGAGGGTGCTGCGGGAGGCGGGCCTGGCCACATGGTTGTTGGATCTGCGCGGTGCGGCGGATCACTCCGCATTGGAAGCGTTGCTGGCCGCCATCGATGCCGTTGACGACAACCCCTCCCTGGCCGGCAAGCCGGTGGGGTTGTTCGGCGCCAGCAGCGGCGCCGCGGTCGCTTTGCAAGGGGCAGCAGCCCGCCCAGCCCGTATTGCAACGGTGGTGAGCCGTGGCGGCCGGCCCGATCTGGCCGGTGCCTGCTTGGAGCAGGTGCGTTGCCCCGTGCTGCTGATGGTGGGCGCCCTCGATCAACAGGTGTTGGAGCTCAACCGCAGGGCGGCGACTCGGCTGCGATGCCCCTACAAGGTGGTGCTGCTGGAGGGGGCAGGACACCTGTTCGAGCAAGCCGGCGCCCTGGAGGCCGTGGCCGAGCTGAGCCGGCGATGGTTTATGCAGTTGATGTGCAGAAAAGCCCTGCAATCTGCAGCAGAACCGCTAAGCCTCTAATGCATTCTTCTGCACTCTCAGCGAGAGTGCGGCGCCTATTCTCGTGATGCAGACAGATGCAAGGAGACTGAGATCTCATCAACTGACTGCACACCAAAACCACCACTGATGACCAGGAGTTTTTCGATGAACGAGCGCTTTCGTGTGCTCCAGCGTCAACCAAGAAGAATCTCGATCACCCTCAGCTACCACGTGCATGAGGCGCTGCTCACCCGCTCCGAAGAAGAGGGGCGCTCGGTGTCCAACCTTTGTGCCTTCCTGTTGGAGGATGCCCTGCGGGAGCAACAACGCACCATGGTGCCTGGATCGGCGTCCATGGCCCACGGCAATGGGGTCAATCCGGCGGCCCGGGTGAAGATGCGCGGCTTCTAAGGCTGTGGTCCCTCCAAACAGCCCGGAGCGCTGAAGGTCTCCGGGCTGTTTGCTCAGCTAGGGAAGAGCACCGGCGTGAGCCCCCTCCGCAATTTGCCCAGGGCATGGCGTTCCAGCCGCTGCACCTGGTCCTTGGTGCGGCCGATCAGCCGAGCCACCTCCGCGTAGGAGCGCTGATTCCCCGATCCATACCGCAGCTGAATCACCGTGCGCTCTGGGGTGGAGAGCAGATCCAAGTGGTTCTTCATCCAACGGTAGTCGTCTTCGATCTCGGGCTGGCGCGGATCAGTCACCGTGTCGAGCAGGGTCATGTCGCCATCAGCACCGGCGAGTTGCTGATCGAGGGACACGGTGTTGCTGCGGTGCTGGACGGCAAGGGCATACATCACCCGCTTGGGGGATTCGCCCAGGTGCTCGGCCAATTCGTCGGCATTCATCGGCTGGCCACCACCGTTTTGCAGCATCTCAGCGCGCATCGCCAAGCTCACAAGGTTCACCGGCAGGCGGATGGAACCGTTGTGCTCCTGCAGGTAGCGGTTGATCGATTGGCGAATCCACCAGTAGCCATAGGTGGAAAATTTGTATCCCCTGGTGGGATCAAATTTCTCGGCGGCCCTGAGCAGGCCGATGTTTCCGGCCTGCACCAGATCCATCGGATCGTGGGAGAGGTGCTTGAGCCGGCGGATGTAGCGCAGGGCGACGGTCACCACGAGGCGCAGATTGGCCGTCACCATCCTCTGCAGGGCGCGGCGGCCACGGCGCTGCAGGCCCATGGATGGTTGCTTGGCCTCCATCCATTCCTTCACGATCATCCCCAGATGCACTTCCTCTTCGGCTGTCAATAGAGGAATGCGACCAATGCTGCGTAGGTAGTCACCGAAGGCATCACTCATTGAGGTTGCGAATGGTGGCCCTCAATCCTCCGGTGACTCGACGTTGCATCCTCCACGTCGAAGCAGTGTTGCTCTGACTTCGCGGCATCGTGCTGCGGGGCCGTGTTCGGCTCCTGACGCACGGGCCGCCAGGAGCGGTAGGTGCATGAGCGGCCTGGCTTGCTGAGCACCACCTGCCACAGCTGCCCCTGCCGCGAACGGAAGAAGCCGGCACAGCTGAGCAGGTAATACCTCCAGAACCGAAAAAACTCGGTGCTGCTGTCGTGCTGCAACACCGGCCAGGCGGCCTCGAAGTTCTGCCACCAGGCCAGCAGGGTGCGGTCGTAATCGAGGCCGAAGTTTTCCCAGTCTTCGATCAGAAACACACCCTCCACGCCGCGCGCCAGCTGCATGGCTGAAGGCAAGCGACCGCCGGGGAAGATGTAGGCATCAATCCAGGGGTCGATGCGGCGGGTGGTGAAGGCACTGCCAATGGTGTGCAACAGCAGCAGACCTTCTGCATCCAGGAGCCGCGCCATCGTGCTGAAAAAGTTGCGGTCGTTGCGCCGTCCCACGTGCTCAAACATGCCCACCGACGCAATCCGATCGAAACAGCCGGGGGCTCGAGCCGGGAGCTGGCGGTAGTCGCACTGCTCCACCTGGATCGGCAGGTCTGAGAGGTGCTCCCGCATCCATTGGGCCTGCTGAGCCGACACCGTGATGCCCACCACCTCCACGCCGTAGTGCCGGGCGGCGTAGGCCGCCAAGGAACCCCAGCCGCAGCCCACATCGAGCAGGCGCATCCCCGGCCGCAACTGAAGCTTCTCGCAGATCAGCTGGCACTTGTGCTCCTGGGCCGTGGCCAGGTCACGGGCATCGTGCCAGTAGCCACAGCTGTAGGCCATCAGCGGATCCAGCATCGCCGCATACACGCGCGGATCGATGTCGTAATGCCGGCGCCCCACCCGATAGGAGCGCCGCAGGGTTTGGGGGTTCACCAGGAGATCAGCCAGCACACGGCCCCAGTCCGTGAGTTGGGCCTGAAGGCTGAGGGGCCGGTTGGCCTGCCCCCTCAGCAAGCGGCAGATGCATTCATCCAGCTGCTCGCAATCCCAATCTCCGCGCACGTAGCCATTCCCCAGGGCCATGGAGCCATCCCGCAGCAAGGCGGGATAGAGGTCAGGGTTGTGCACCTGCGGATCCCAGGGGCGATCACCGTTGAAGCGCACATCAGCGGCGTGGGTGATGGCGGAAAGGGTGGCGGGAATCGGCACAAGGAAAAGGCATCGCCCCCCACCAAAACCCAGCTGCAGCTATGTTTCTCGGGCAAGCCATGGATCTGCCGCAGGATCACGGCAATGGCACTTCGGGGCTGCAGCCTGGGGGGCTGCGAGCCTGATCAGCTCTGTGCCATGAGGCGCAGCTTGGAGAACAGGAATCCCATGATCGTGGTGCGCTTGGTCATCACATCCGCCTGCAAATCCATGCCAATGCGTAATGCACAACGCTCCTGGCCCTTCCCGAGCTCGCGGCGATCGGGCTGGATGGTGACTTCATAAAAGGGGCCACCACCGGAGGCGGCAGCAGCCCCTGCCGGTGCGGCCATGGTGTCTGGCGCCACCTGTTTGATGCGCCCGGTGAGCAACCCGAAGCGCGAGTAGGGGCAAGCACCAACCCGGAGATACGTCTTTTGCTGAGGGCGAACGGCCGCCACATCCTTCGCCGGCACCAGAGCCTTCACCAACAGGGGTGCGTGGGTTGGGGCCAATTCGGCGATTACCTCACCGGCGTTCACAACCTGCCCTACGTGATTGAGGGTGGTGCGTACCACGGTGGCGGCCATCGGGGCCCGTACGGCTGTATTGGCAAGGATGCGTTTCACATCCGCCAACTCGCGGCTCAAACCAAGGGTCTGGCGTTCCTGTTCCGCCAGTTGGCTCTGCAGCCCGTTGCGCTGCTGAAACAGCCGTGCCCGCTCCACCAGCAATTTGGCCTGCTGTTGGGCCACCCCATAGCGGGCTTGCCGCAGCTCGCTGGTCATGATCAGAAAGTTGGCGGTCTTCTCCTGGCTAAGCAATTGCGGAACAGCCCCCACCTTGGCCAGCTCGCGGTAGCGGGTCATTTCAGTGTTGGCAAACCGGAGACTGGCATTGGCTTTCGCCACGTCACCACGGCTCATGTCGACGGCGGCACGGTTCAACAACTGATTGGAAAGCAGTTCCGCCTGGAGCTGCTGCTCCTGGGCGCGGGTATTCAATCGCTGGGTCTGCACCTGACGCAGCTCCTGCTCCAATTGCCGTTGGCGACCCTCCAGGGGATGGCGATCGAGCACGGCCAGGATCTGATGGGCCACTACCGTCTGGTTGGCCCGCACCATCACCCGCGCAATGCGGCCAGGTTGATCGCTCTGGATCAAGGTGTTGTCGCCACTGGGGCGCACTACGCCCTTGGCGCGGACGGTTTGCTCAAACGGCAACACACAGCTCGCCAACAGGATCACCCCGGAGGCCACCAGCACGCGCTGGCCGATGCTGCGTGCCCAGGGGCCTGGAGGCGGCAGGAATTGATCAACCTCGGCAACCACCAACGCCCCAGCGTTGGCCTTCACGATCGAGTGTTCCATTAGCTGGCCATCAAAAAGGGAGAAACATGCCGGTTCGTGCGGAGCTGGGCCGGATGGTTCTGCACCTTCACCTGGCCCGCCTCGAGGTAAATGATCCAATCGGCCCGCAGGATCATCGAGGGGCGATGGCTGATGAACAGGGTGGTTTGCCCCTGACGCAGGCTGAGCAACTGATCCAACAGGCGGTTCTCCAACACGGGATCGAGCGCCGAGGTGGATTCATCCAGAATCAGGATCGGCGGCCGCGTCAGCAACGCCCTGGCAATGGCTAGGCGCTGGCGCTGTCCACCAGAAAGATTGGCTCCGAATTCACCCACCACCGTTTGATAGCCCTCAGGGAGGTCACGAATGAATTCATCAGCCAGGCTGATGCGGCAAGCTTCCACAATCTCCTCAAAGCTGGCATCGGGGTGTGCGAACCGGAAGTTGTCGCAGATAGAGCGGTTGAACAAAACCGATTCCTGGGGCACCAGCACAACTTGCTTGCGCAGGTTGTTGATCTCCAGATCGCGGCCGTTGTAGGGCCCATAGAGGATCGATCCCGATTGGGGCTGGTCAATCCCGGCCACCAGCCGCATCAGGGTGCTCTTGCCGCAGCCCGATTCGCCGATGACAGCCGTGGTGATGCCACCGGGGATGTGCAAGCTGAAGCGATCCAGCAGCTCCCGACGACCCGGATGGTGGAAACTGATCTTCTCGCAGACAATATCGGCATCATTGGGTAGCACCACGCTGTGCACCCCTGCATGGATCTGCTGCTCCGGTGGTTCGGACAGCACCTCAGACATACGCTTCAGCACCACATCCGCCCGCAGAAATTCCTGGCTTACAGCTGCGATGCCGGCGAGGAAAGCGAGCACGTTGGCACCCATACCGTTGAAAGCCAGAAGCTGACCGATGCTCAGTTGCTGTTGGATCACAAAGGAACTGCCATACCAGAGCAGGGCCAAGCCGGAGAGGCTGCCGAGCAAACCCGTGAGGGTGGTTTCCTTGAGATCAAGCCGTAACGACAGCCACGATAGGTGGGTGAGTTTGCCGATGTTGCGCTGGTATTCCTGCCAGGCCTGGGTAGTGGCATCACTGCACTTGAGCACACTCATGCCGCGGAACAGCTCCACCAAATGGCCTTGGTTATCTGCACCCTTGGCCAGCAAATTGCGGGCCAACTTGGCCTGAGCAGGAAGGAAACAGAGGTTGGCTACAATCACCACGAGGTAACAAGCCAGGGCCGCGAGGGTAAGCCAGGGGTTGTAGGTCCACATCAGCATCAGCGACACGATGGCGATACAGAACTGGCTGGGAAGTGCCAGCACCACGTCGGTCATCAAGGCGTTGAGACGCTGAATATCACTGATTCGGCTTACCACCTCACCACTGCGGCGGTTCTCGAAGTAGCGCAGCGGTAAGGCCAGCAGGCGATGGCCGTAGTGCATGGTCATCTGCAACTGCAGTTTCTGGGCGAAGTAACCCACCATGTGGCCCTGCAGGAACGAAAGCAGCCCGCGCAGTACAAACAGCAGCATCAGGGCCACACTCAGGCTCGCCAACAAACCGGAGTCGCCTCTGATCAACACGTCGTCCGTGAGGATCTGCATCAGCAACGGCATCCCCAGCCCGAGCAAGCCGATCACGCTGTTGAGGGCGATCGTCTGGGTGAGCAGCGGCTTGAACGGCACCAGGAACTGCCGAAATACACGCAAACCCGTTTGAGGTTGTTGATCATGACGGTTAAAGCGTGCTGGATCAGGCTCCAGAACCAGCACAACGCAATCGCTCCAGCCCTTGAGGAAGGCCTCCCGATCGAGCTCCACCAAGCCGATCGCAGGATCAGCCAGCACCAGCTGATCGCCCTTGCCGCCATGCAGCACCACCCAATGATTTCCCTGCCAATGGCAGATCAGGGGCAAAGGCACCTGATCCAGCTGATCAATCAGCTGAGGATCGGCCTTGGCGGCTTGGGCGCGGAACCCCAGGGATTCCGCACCACGCCGCAGACCTAACAGTGTGGTGCCATTGCCGGTGGTGCCGACAAGTTCACGCACATGGTTCAGGCTCCAATTGGCCCCGTAACAAGCAGCCACGGTGGCCATGCAGGCTGCGCCGCAATCTTCCTCATCGAACTGCCTGACACAAGGATGCGTACGGCTAACGCCAGTAGCGGATTGCCGCATAATGTCGATCAAAGCAGTGAGGCGTACTGCGATCAGCCTGTGATTCTGAAACCAGTTGAACATGCGGCTAAGCCTGACTTAAACGACTAGGTCGTTGAACTGGGCGACAATC
>JBEBCC010000041.1:0-4589 GCA_041158125.1 Cyanobacteriota bacterium | reverse complement strand
GCTTCTTTGCCGTGCGGCTCGAATCGCTGCTGCCATTGCTGCGGGCCGTGGACGTGAACGGCTTCAAGTTCCTCTATGAGCTGCTGGCGGTGAGCCGCGGCCGCCTGCGGGTGGCGGAGGTGCCGCTCACCTTCCAGCCCCGCACCAGTGGCAGCTCCAAGCTGGATCTGGCTGTGTTCTGGGACTTTCTGATCTCCCTGCTGCATAGCCTCAGCTTTCGCCTGCTGCCGCGCCGGGCCATCAGCTTCGCCCTGGTGGGCGCCAGCGGTGTGGTGGTGCAGCTTCTGGCCACCCAGCTGCTGATGCTGGGCGAGCAGCTCAGCTTCGAGCAGGCCCTGCCGCTGGCCGTGGTGCTGGCCGCCAGCTCCAACTATCTGATCAACAACGCCCTCACCTTCCGCTTCCAACGCCTGAGCGGTCTGCCGCTGCTGCGCGGCCTGCTCAAGTTCCTGCTGGTGGCCTCGCTGCCGGCGCTGGCCAATGTGGGCCTGGCCTCGGCGTACTACAGCTTCGTGGCGCGCGACACCCTCTGGGCTCAGCTGGCCGGCATCCTCGTGGTGTTCGTCTGGAACTATGCGGCCAGCAGCCGCTTCGTCTGGAACACGCCGTAGGGTCGGCCCCATGCAACGCCCCCTCCAACGCCTCGAGGCCTGGCTGGATCAGGCGCCCCGGCGTGCCACGGCCACGGCCGTGCTGGCCCTGATCGGTCTGTGCGCACTCGCCGTCTTCAACGGCCTCGGGGATCTCGGTCTGATGGACAAGACCGAAGGTCTGTTCGCTGAGGTGCCCCGCCAGATGCTGCGCAGCGGCGACTGGATCACCCCCCGCTGGAACGGCGCGGTGTTCTTCGATTACCCGGTGTGGGGCTACTGGATGGTGGGCCTCAGCTACCGGCTGTTCGGGCTCAGTCCATGGGCCGCCCGCCTGCCCGCCGCCCTGGCCGCCAGCCTCACGGTGCTGGCCCTGTTTGCCGTGCTGGTGCTGATCGCGCCGGCGGCGGAGCGCCCGTCCCGTCGCATCGGCCGCGCCACCCTGGGCGGCGCTGTGCTGGTGCTCAGCCCGGGGTGGGTGGGCTGGGGGCGCTCCTCAGTGACCGATATGTTCCTGGCCAGCGGCGTCAGCCTGGCCCTGCTGGGCTTCGTGCTCGCCTGGTGCGCCGCGGGACGCCCCATGCTGCGCCGGCTCGGCCACATCGCCCTGGCCCTGTTCTGCGGCATCGCCGTGCTGGCCAAGGGGCCCATTGGGCTGCTCCTGCCAGGCCTGGTGATCATCAGCTTCCTGCTGCTCAAACGCGCCTTGCTGCCGGAGGTCCTGCGCACCCCGTGGCCACCGGTCCTCGCCCTGTTTCTCGGGGTCACACTCCCCTGGTACGCCGCAGCCACCGTTGCCAACGGCAGCGGTTTCCTGGGCCACTTCCTCGGCTTCAGCAACGTGGAGCGCTTCACCTCGGTGCTCTACAGCCACCCGGGGCCTCCCTGGTTCTACCTGCCCTGGGTGCTGATCCTGTTGCTGCCCTGGTCGTTGTTTCTGCCCGTGGCGATCAGCCGGCTGCGCTTCTGGCGGCCAACCGCCTGGCGCGCTCCTGCCGGGCCCGGCGATCTGCCCCTCCTCGCCCTGCTCTGGCTGGTGCTCATGGTGGCGTTCTTCTCCGCCGCCGCCACAAAGCTGCCCGGCTACATCCTGCCGGCCATGCCGGGTGGAGCCCTGCTGGTGGGGTTGCTGTTCGTGCCGTTTCCCGCTGCCGATTCAGGGTCGTCGGCCCCCCTGCCGGCCCCGCTCGGCGCGGGCCTGCGCTGGAGCGGTTGGCTCAACGCCGCCCTGCTGGCGCTCGCCGCCCTGGCTGCCGTGCTTGCGCCCCGCTGGATCGGAGGCGATCCCGCCTATCCCCATTTCGCTGAAGCGATCCAGGCGTCACCCTTGCCGCTGTTGCTGGCGCTTCCCCTGGCGTTCGGCGCCGCCGGCCTGGTGTGGATGCTGTGGGGCAAGGGTCAGCCTGTGCGGCTTGAGGCCCTCTGGCTGCCCAATGCGCTGAGCTTCAGTGCTGTTCTGGCGTTGGTGGTGCCGGTGCTCACACCCCTGCTGGATCGGGAGCGCCAATTGCCGATCCGTCAGCTGGCCCAGCTGGCCGAACAGCAGGCAGGCACCGCTGAACCCCTTGTGGTGGTGGGCTACAAGCGCTACAGCGTGGTGTTCTACAGCGGCAGGCCGGTGCTGTTTGCCAGCTCCCCGCAGGAGGTGCTGCAGGCGGTGGGCTCGGCCCCTCGCAGCGTGCTGCTCCTCGGCAGCGACCACGAGCTGCTGGAGTTCGGCATCGGTCCCGGGGATGCCAGCCTGCTGGGACGCAGGGACGCCCATGCGCTGCTGCGACTACCCATCACACGTCTGGGGGAGCTGGGACACCCATGATCCGTGCCGCCCTGCAACTCATCCAGGCGTGGCTCCGTGCCCTGGGCCCCTGGCGACTGCTGATGGCCCTGATCACGGTGCTGCTGTTGCTGGGGGTCGGCCCCAGGCTGGCGGCCGCACCGGAGCCCCACACGGATCAGCTGATCCTCGATCGGCTGCACAGCCTGATCCCCGATGCCCTCGGGGCCGTTCTGCTGCGGGTCTATCAGCTGAGCGGTGTGCACGTGAGCGCCGTTCTGGTGCTCGGTGTGCTGATCTTCCTCGCCATGCGCCGCTTCTGGGCCGATCTGGTCTGTCTGGCCATCGGCACCGGCGGCATCGTGCTGGTGGTTGACCGCCTGTTCAAACCCCTGGTGGATCGGCCCCGTCCCAGCGGCAGCCTGCTGAGCGAGATCCAGGGCCGGAGCTTTCCCAGCGGCCACGCCGCTGGATCGGTGGTCTTCTACTTCCTCAGCTGCAGCCTGCTGGCAGCCCACTACCCGACGCTCCGCCGACCCCTGTTTCTGATCTCCAGCCTGTGGGTGGGCCTGGTGTGGATGAGCACCCTCTACGTGCGGGCCCACTGGCTCACGGATATCGCCGCCGGGGCCGCGCTCGGTTATGTGTGGCTCAGTTTCTGCCTGGCCGGCTTCCGCGTCTGGGATCAACACCAGAGGCGCCGCAGTGCAGCGAGCTCCCTTTCTCCCCGAATCCATGGCTGACGATCTGGCAGGCCTGCGCGCCCTGTGCGGGCTGCGCAGCGCCCCCGCCCTCTCGCCCGACCAGGCCGCTGCACTGCGGCTTGAGCTGCAACCGCTCCTCCAGCGCTGCGACTGGTTCACGATCGGGATCATGGCCCCCTCCGCCTCCGCGGCGCTGCTCGCCTTGCGGGCGGTGGAGCAGGCCAACGGCTGGCTGGCCCTGGAGTTCGATCCCGCAGGTGAGGCTTTGGAGGCCATCGAGGGTCCGGTGTTCCTCAAGGGCAACCAGAACACCGGTCGTTTTCTGGTGCGCCGCGAGGCGGGCCTCGGCGAGGGCATCCTGATCACAGGCCACAGCCCCGCCGAGCCCGACGCGGAAGACACCTGGGGGCCCCTGCCGCTGGATGTCTTCAACTGAAGGCGCTCAGCCACGCGACGACTGATCAAGACTCAGCGGCGCCCGGCCTGCGCGGACCCACCGATCCCTAGGCTGGGCGGCTGTGATTCGGCAGCCGCGCTGCCCCCCGAAGGTTTCTGATGGCCGCCAACCAACTGCGCATCGCCTCCCGCCGCAGCCAGCTGGCCATGGTGCAGACCCACTGGGTGCGCGATGAGCTGGCCAAGGCCCACAGCGGCCTGGAGATCACGATCGAGGCGATGGCCACCCAGGGCGACAAGATCCTCGATGTGGCCCTGGCCAAGATCGGCGATAAGGGTCTGTTCACCAAGGAACTGGAAGCCCAGATGCTGGTGGACCGCGCCGATATCGCCGTCCACAGCCTCAAGGATCTGCCCACCAACCTGCCGGAAGGGCTGATGCTCGGCTGCATCACCGAGCGGGAAGATCCCGCCGATGCCCTGGTGGTGCATGCCAAGCACCAGGACAAGACCCTGGCCACCCTGCCGGAGGGTGCCGTGGTGGGCACCAGCTCCCTGCGCCGCCTGGCCCAACTGCGCCACCACTTCCCGCACCTCACCTTCAAGGACGTGCGCGGCAACGTGATCACCCGCCTCGAAAAGCTCGACTCCGGCGAATTCGACTGCCTGATCCTGGCGGCCGCCGGCCTGGGCCGCCTGGGCCTGGGCGACCGCATCCACGAGTTGATCGATCCCTCCATCTCCCTGCACGCCGTGGGCCAGGGGGCCCTGGGCATCGAATGCCGCGAGGGCGACACCGCCGTGCTCGAGCAGATCAAGGTGCTGGAGCACCTGCCCACCGCCCGCCGCTGCCTGGCGGAGCGCGCCTTTCTGCGCCAGCTCGAGGGCGGCTGCCAGGTGCCCATCGGCGTCAACACCCGCTTCGAGGGCGATGAGCTGGTGCTCACCGGCATGGTGGCCAGCCTGGATGGGGTGCGCCTGATCCGCGATGAGGTGCGTGGCCCCCAGGCTGACCCTGAGGCCATCGGCATTGCCCTGGCGCACCGGTTGCGGGCCCAGGGTGCGGGGGAGATCCTGGAGGAGATCTTTGCAACCGTCCGGCCTGAGGCCTGAGTTGTCCCCAAT
>JBEBCC010000040.1:0-10839 GCA_041158125.1 Cyanobacteriota bacterium | reverse complement strand
GATGTCGAGGATGTTGGCGCTGTCGCACTTCGAGCCGTCGGACACGAAGATCTCTTCGGCCGAGATCTGGCAGCCGCGGGCCTGGAAGTCGTTCTGGGCGATCGCCTCGCGCAACCACAGGTAGCCCTGCTCCGGGCCATAGCCGTGGAAGCCTTCGCGCGTGCCCATCTCATCCACGGCGGCCTTCATCGCCGTGCGGCAGGCCTCGGGCAACGGCTCGGTGACGTCACCGATGCCCAGGCGAATGATCGGCGCCTCCGGGTTGGCCTCGCTGAAGGCCTTCACCCGCCGGGCGATCTCCGGGAACAGATAGCCGGCCTTGAGCTTGAGGTAGTTGCCGTTGACCTGGGCCATTGCGGGGTGGGCCGCCGCCGTGCCCGTTGACACTGGGCGCGATTGTCCTATGGCGGGGTTGCGGCCTGGGGGGCAGGCCCGCATGCGGAGGCCTGCATACGATCGAGCCAGTGCCGCACCCCGGGGCCGCCGTGACCACCGCCTCACCTGCCTCCCCGGCTGCGCCCGCCGCCTCGCTGGCCCCCGTGGATCTGGCGGCCCTGGTGGATCGCACCATCAGCAAGCCGGGCCGCTACCTCGGCAACGAGCTGGGGGTGGTGCCGCGCGACTGGGACCGCGACTGGGACGCCGCCGGCGTGCGCTGGGCCCTCACCTACCCCGAGATCTACGAGGTGGGCTCAAGCAACACCGGCCACATCATTCTCTATTCGATCCTCAACACGGTTCCCGGGCAGCTGTGTGACCGCAGCTATCTGCCCGGCCCCGATCTGGCGGAACGGCTACGGGAGCGCGGTGAGGGCCTGTTCGCCGTGGAGAGCCGCCGCCCCCTGCGCGCCTTCGACATCCTCGGCTTCTCGCTCAGCTACGAGCTCGGCGCCACCAACATCCTGTCGATGCTGGAGCTGGCGCAGATTCCGATCCGCGCCGATGGCCGCGGTGATCGGCCCCTGGCGGATCCCGCCGCGCCGCCGTTGATCTTCGCCGGCGGTCCCACCGCCACCAGCAACCCGGAGCCGTTCGCGGCGTTCTTCGATTTCGTGGTGCTCGGCGATGGCGAGGAGGTGCTGCCAGAGATCGGCCTGGTGGTGGCCGAGGGGCGTGCCGCCGGCCTGAGCCGCCGCGAGCTGCTGCGCGATCTGGCCCAGGTGCCGGGGGTGTATGTGCCCTCGCTGTATGGCCCGGGTGCCGACGGCGTCACCCAGGTGCCGCTGGAGCCGGGCATCCCGGCGCGGGTGCTGCGGCGCACGGCCACGCCGATGCCCCACTACGCCATGGGGCTGGTGCCCCACATCGAAACCGTGCACGATCGGCTCACGGTGGAGATCCGCCGCGGCTGCACCCGCGGTTGCCGCTTCTGTCAGCCCGGCATGCTCACACGTCCGGCCCGCGACGTGGAGCCCGAGGCGGTGATCGAGGCGATCGAAACCGGTATGGAGCGCACCGGTTATTCCGATTTTTCGCTGCTCTCGCTCAGCTGCTCCGACTACCTCGCCCTGCCGGCGGTGGGGGTGGAGCTGCGCAACCGCCTGGCCGACAAAAACGTGAGCCTCACCCTGCCCAGCCAGCGGGTGGATCGCTTCGACGAGAACATCGCCCACATCCTCGGCGGCACGCGCAAGGCCGGCCTCACCTTCGCGCCGGAGGCCGGCAGCCAGCGCCTGCGCGACATCGTTAACAAGGGGCTCACCGATGCCGAGCTGCTGCGCGGCATCCGCACCGCCATGGAGAGCGGCTACCGCAAGATCAAGCTCTATTTCATGATCGGCCTGCCGGGTGAAACCGATGCCGATGTGCTCGGCATCGCCGACACCTGCCGAGGCTTGCAGCAGCAGTGCCGTGATCTGGGCCGGCTGGAGCTGAATCTCACGATCAGCAACTTCACGCCCAAGCCGCACACGCCGTTCCAATGGCACAGCGTCAGCACCGAGGAATTCCGGCGCCGCCAGCAGCTGCTGCGCGATGCTCTCAGGCCGCTGCGCGGCATCAAAACCAACTACACCGACGTGCGCCTCTCGGCCATGGAGGACTTCGTCGGTCGCGGTGATCGCCGCCTGGCGCCGGTGATCGAGGCCGCCTGGCGCTCAGGCGCCGGCCTCGACGCCTGGTTCGAGGCAGCGGATCGCACCTACGAGGCCTGGACCGCCGCCATTGAGGCCGCCGGGCTGGGCGGCCGCTACCGCGAGCTGGAGCTGGGCGAGTGGAGCGCCGCCGAGGGTATGGACCCGGATGACCTGGCCGCCTTCTGCGCCCAGCCCCTGCCCTGGGATCACATCGATTCCGGGGTTGACAAGCGCTGGCTGGCCGAGGATCTGCAGCGGGCTCGGGCCGCTGCCGTGGTGCCCGACTGCTCCTTCGAGGGCTGCAGCAGCTGTGGGGTGTGCGGTCCGGAGCTGGGCCACAACGTGGTGATCCCGCCGCCGCCGATTCCCCAGCCGCGGCCCCAGCGGGCCCCCGCCAGTGAGCGGGTTCAGCGTCTGCGCTTTCGCTTCAGCAAGCGCGGCACGCTGGCTCTGCTCAGCCATCTGGATCTGGTGCGGTTGATCGAGCGGGCCCTGCGCCGGAGCGGTGTGCCGGTGAGCTTCACCGGCGGCTTCCATCCGCTGCCCCGCGCCCAGTTCGCCCTGGCGCTGCCGCTGGGGGCCGAGGCGGAAGGCGAATGGCTGGATCTGGAGCTGGCGGAGTGGCAGACCCCCAGCTGGGTGCGCCAGCGGCTCCAGGCCCAGTTGCCACCTGGGTTTGTGCTGGCAGAGGTGTGCGAGGTGCCGGTGTCGGGCCCGAGCCTGTCGCAGGAGCTGGCCGAAGCTCACTGGCTGCTGGAGCTGGCGCCAGCAGCCAGCGCGGTGCCGCCGGGCCTGGAGGCCTGGCAGAGAGCAGCGGCGGCCCTGTTGGCGAGCGAAAGCTGGATCTGGCACGACACCGACAAAAAAGGGCGCCCGCGCAGCCGTGAATGCCGCCAGGATCTGCTTGGCCTGGCGCTGGCTGCGCAGAGCCCCGGGGTGGTGCAGCTGTCCTACAGCGCCGCCATTGATGCCGCTGGGCGCAGTCTGCGGCCTGAGCAGCTGAAGCAGTGGTTTCAACTGCAGCTCGGGGTGCCGCTGGAGCTGCTGCGGCTGTGCCGTCAATCCCTGCGGTTGCGGCAGAGCTGAAGGACTGACAAGTTGCCCGTGCTACCGTCGAGACACGACGGCAGATCCCTGGTCGCATCCTTGCGCACCTCGTTGATCACTTCCGCAGATCACCTCAGCTGATCCAGGAAGTCTCCGCGTCAGCTTTCCCGGCGTTCAGTTCCTGAAAGTCGCCTGGCGCATTGCCGTTCAGACGGGTTCCAATCCGTTCAGGACTTCCCATCCAACGGCCGGACGGGCCCAGAAGGCCGCGGCACCCACCGGCTTCTCTGTGGCAGTCGGCGTGTGCGGCTCCGGCGTCAATAACCCGTCGCAGCGCACATCTCCATCCCGAGGAGCTCCGCTCACCCCCTCGTTCCTTGCCATTCAGGGCTTTGCTTGCCGCTTCCGTCCCAGAGGCGGCCCGTTTGCCAGTCCCGCACACTGTCTGCGCACACCGTCGGTGCATGCCGTCGGCGTTGATCCCCGTTCCGCCAGCTCCCGTGGTCGGCCTGCCGTCCACCTGATGCTTGTTCCCTCTCGTGCCCTGAGGATCGTCCTCTGAGCCAGTTTTCGTCACCCGCCTCCAGTCAGCGTCCCGGCATCGTGGCTGTGCGTTTCCAGGCGCGTCGAGGTTCCGTGACTGGCGCTTGTCGCCCCCCCTGCCAACCCGCACCGGCCTGCCTTGCGCAGGTCACACCCTGACCTTCCATGCCCCAGCAGATCGTCATCGCCGAGCAGCTGCGCATTGCCGCGGTTCTCACCGACGACCGAGTGGATGAACTGGTGGTGGCCCAGGGCCGCTATCAAATCGGCGACGTCTATCTCGGTACCGTCGAGAACGTCTTGCCTGGTATCGATGCCGCGTTCGTCAACATCGGCGAGGGCGAGAAAAATGGCTTCATTCATGTCACCGATCTCGGTCCGCTGCGCCTGAAGAAGGGCACAGTGGGCATCACCGAGCTCCTGGAGCCCCGCCAGAAGGTGCTGGTGCAGGTGATGAAGGAGCCCACCGGCACCAAGGGGCCTCGCCTCACCGGCAATCTGACGCTGCCGGGCCGGTTTCTGGTGCTCCAGCCCCATGGGCAGGGCGTGAACATCTCCCGCCGCATCAACGGCGAGAGCGAGCGCAACCGTCTGCGGGCACTGGGTGTGCTGATCAAGCCCCCCGGTGCCGGCCTGTTGATCCGTACGGAGGCGGAGGGCGTCAGCGAGGAGCTGTTGATCGACGATCTCGAAGCGCTGCTGCGCCAGTGGGAGGCGATCCAGACGGCTGCCGAAAGCGCCTCGCCGCCAGTTCTGCTCAACCGCGATGAGGATTTTATCCATCGCATCCTGCGCGATCATTTCAGTCCCGATGTGGCCCGCATCGTTGTCGACGGTGCTGAGGGCGTCGGCCGGGTCAATGCTTTCCTCGGCGCCGATCAGGCCGGTGTGCTGGTGGAGCACCACAACGAGCCCACCGAGATCCTTGAACATTTCAAGGTCAATGCCGCCATCCGCGATGCCCTCAAGCCGCGGGTCGATCTCCCCTCAGGCGGTTACGTGATCATCGAGCCCACCGAGGCCCTCACGGTGATCGATGTGAACTCGGGCTCCTTCACCCGCTCCGCCAATGCGCGTGAGACGGTGCTCTGGACCAACTACGAGGCGGCCACTGAAATCGCTCGCCAGCTCAAGCTGCGCAATATCGGTGGTGTCGTGATCGTTGATTTCATCGACATGGAATCGCGTCGCGATCAGTTGCAGCTGCTCGAGCATTTCACCGCTGAGGTTCGTCACGACAGTGCCCGTCCCCAGATCGCTCAGATCACGGAGCTGGGCCTGGTGGAGCTCACGCGCAAGCGTCAGGGCCAGAACATCTACGAGTTATTCGGTCGTGCCTGCCCGAGCTGCGGTGGTCTCGGCCATGTGGCGGTGCTGCCCGGCAAGGACAGCCTCCAGCCTCTGGCCAGCGCTGCAGGTCTGGTTCGTTCCGCCGCATCCGCCCGCGCCGAGGTTCTGAGCCCATCGGCCGCTGAAACCGGTGGCGGCCGCCGTCGCCGCGGTGGGCGCGGTGGGCGTGGAGCCGTCGGTGCCGCTGCCGAACTGGAGTCGCCGCTGGCGACCGATGAGCTGCTCAGTCCCTCTGCGCCTGGATACAGCGATGAGGCGGCCACGGCTCCTGCGGATGCCGTCAGCCGACGCCCCGAGCCCGAACTGGTGGCCGTGCCGATGCAGCCCCAGCAGGAGCTCGTCTACGGCTGGCTGGGCCTTAATCCCGCCCTGCTGCTCGAGGATCTGCCCGCGGCTGACAACCTCGTGGTGCGCGTTGTGCGCCCCGGTGAAGACGCCGAAGCCGTTCTGGCAGAGGCTCGTCAGCAGCTGGCGGCAGCTGGCCCCCGTCGTCGCCGGCGTGGTCGTGGCGGTTCCCAGAGCAGCGCCCCGGATGCTGCTGCTGCCAGCCCGGAGGTCGCAGCTGGCGCCCCCGCGGTCCAGGAGAGCCTGCCCCGCACCGTTGCGATCACACCGCTGCCCGAGGAGGGGCTGTACCCGCCGGTGCCGGTGCTCCCGGATGCCACGATTGAGGTGGTGACCGGCGGCGCGGAGGCCGGACCAGAACCCGGTCGCGGTCGTCGGTCGTCGGCTGCCGTGTCGGTCACCGTTCAGGAGCCGCAGCTGACGCCTGTGGCCGTGTCGATCGTCGAGGAACCGGTTCTCCTGGTGCCATCGCCTCTGGAATCCGTTGCCCTTGCCGATGCCAGCGAACCGCGTCGTCGCCGTCGCCGTTCCTCCGCCAGCAGCGATTGAACCCGAGCAGTGCCGCCACCGGCACCATTGCCGGAGTTGATGAGGTGGGGCGGGGGTGCTGGTTCGGCCCCGTCTTCGCTGCGGCCGTGATCCTGCCGCCGGCAGCCGAGCCGGTGCTCGCGGCGGCGGGTCTCACCGACAGCAAAGCCCTTACGGCTCGCCGCCGTGCCCGCCTGGTGCCTCTGATTCAGGTCGCCACCCCGGCCTGGGCCCTGGGCCAGGCATCAGCCCGTGAGATCGACCGTCATGGGATTCGCACCGCCACGGAGTGGGCGATGCTGCGGGCCTTGCAGCGTTTGCCTCTGCGCGGGCTGGCAACGCCAGACCTGGTGCTGGTGGATGGGGTGCTGCCCCTGCGCTGCTGGGCCGGCCCCCAGCAGACCCTCGTCCGCGGCGATAGTCAGTCCCTGGCGATTGCTGCCGCCAGTGTGCTGGCCAAGCAGGCACGCGATGCTTTGATCACGCGATTGGCGGCCGCCTACCCCGGGTATGGCCTCGAGCGGCACGCCGGCTACGGCACGGCCCTGCACCGCCAGGCGCTGCTGACCCTGGGCTGTACACCGCTGCATCGCCGTTCGTTTCTGCGCCGGGTTCTGCCTGGATGAGGCTGATGCTCAGCGAACGCAGCTGCCGTCGCGGCACCAGCTTTCAAAGTCGTGCACCAGCTGCTGGCCGACCCGGGTCTTGATCCCTAGCAGGATCCCGGCCAGCAGAGAACGTCCGGTGGCTTCCAGCACACTCGCAGGGATCAGGCGCAGCAGGCTCGGCTGGCTGACGGTCACCGCCAGCGCCGCCTCCCCCACCAGGCCGCTGGCATCGGCCTGCAGCCACGATTGCAGCGTCAGCTGGAAGTCGTCCACCAGGCCCAGGCCCTCCAGTTCACAGTCCACGGCTTCCAGCTCGATCCGGCCGGGGCTGCGGCGCGCTTCCAGCTTCACCACCGGTTGAATGGTCAGCTGGAACACCTGCAGCCGCGTCACCATGTAGCGGTACCGGCCCTCGCCAAGTGGTGTCAGCTGGCGCTGATCCAGCAGAGCCCCGATCACCCGCTGCTCATCATCCAGGTAGTCGCTCAGTTGGTTGAGATGCTGCACCACCGGCAGCTGCAACGCTTGGCTGGCACTGAAGGCCAGGGGCATCGGAGGGCGGCCGAGGGGGCATGATCCTATCCACCATGGTCTGATTGCTCCATGCGCATCGCCTTTCTTGGCCCGGCGGGAACCTATGGGGAGCAGGCGGCCATCCGCCTGGCGGCCCTGGACGGGGTGGTGGCGCCGGATCTGCGGCCGCAGGTTGGTATCCGTGCGGTGGTCAAGGCTCTGGCGGAAGGCGATTGTGAGGCGGCGGTCGTGCCTGTGGAGAACTCCGTGGAGGGCGGGGTCACCGCCTGCCTGGATGCGCTCTGGGAGCACCCGGAGCTGACGGTGGCCCGTGCACTGGTGCTGCCGATCCGCCATGCCCTGCTCGGCAGCGGTCCAATGGCCGGCGTCAGCGAAGTGCTCTCCCATCCCCAGGCGCTGGCCCAGTGCAGTGGCTGGCTGGGTGAGCACCTGCCGGCGGCGTTGCAGTTGCCCACCAGTTCCACCGCTGAGGCCGCCCGGATGGTGGCCGGCAGCCGCTTTCGGGCGGCCATTGCCTCGTTGCAGGCTGCCCGGGAGCATGGTCTGGAGGTGTTGGCCTATCCGATCAACGATGTGGCCGGCAACTGCACGCGCTTCCTGTTGCTGCGCCGGGGTGTCCGCAGCCTCGAGGGACCGCTGGCCAGCCTTGCGTTTTCCCTGCAGGCGAATCGGCCAGGTGCCTTGCTGCAGGCGCTGGCCTGCTTCGCACACCGCGATCTCAATATGAGCCGTATTGAGTCACGTCCCTCGAAGCGTGAGATGGGCGAGTACATCTTCTTTGTCGATCTTGATCTGCCGGCCGGACCGGAGCCGCTGCAGCAGGCGCTGGCTGAGCTTCGTCCTCTGTGTGAACATCTCGCTGTCTTCGGCGCCTATCCGCTCACGCAGCTGGATGATCGCGATCTCGGCACCGGCTGAGCGGTAGCGGCGAGCCTTTCAGCCCGGTCAGCCCGGTGCCCATCGATCCGGCAGGTTTCTGGTCTGGGCCGGGGTGCGTCAGCGTGGCTTGCGGGCCCGGAATACGCCGAACTGCATCATCCCTGTGGCAAATCCCCAGTGCATCAGCAGCAGGGTCGGGGTCTCACGCAGTCCCAGGAGAAGCGCCTTCGGCCCCAGGCTGAGGACCGCCCAAGGCCGGCGGATCCCTTCCAGGATCGAATCGATCCAGGAGGGAAGGGTTTCACGACTCCAGTCGGTGGTTTCCACCTGAAGTTGTTGCGATCTCGCCGCATCGCGATCGTTGCCACGACCCCATGGGCTCTGTTCGAGGTTGCGACGGAAGCCGGGAATGCTGGCGAATTCGGGGTGGGCCCATTGCACCAAGAGCTGATGCATCACGCGCCTTTCGAGCCAGCTGAGTGGCCGTACGGCTGGATCACGGCGGTTCCAGTCGGCGACTGCCAGAAGACCACCCGGCCGCAGTACGCGCAGCATTTCATCGGCGTAGCGCTGCTTGTCGGGCATGTGTGGTCCGGCCTCCACGCTCCAGACCGCATCGAAGCTCGCATCAGCCAGATCCAGAGCAAGGGCGTCCATCACGGCGAAGGAACAGCTCAGGCCGGCAGGTGTGAGGGCCTCGGCACGGGCGATCTGACCGGGGCTGATGCTGATCCCCAGGACATCGAGGCCGTAGTCGCGCGCCAGGATTCTGGCGCTGCCGCCGATACCGCAGCCCACATCGAGAACGCGGCTTCCGGGTGGCAGCTGATCCAGCCCGCTCCAGCGCACCAGTTCGTGCACGAAATCGCTTTTGGCTGCCCGGAAGTCGCGGCGGCGGGGGCGATTGCCGTAGTGGCCCAGATGAACATGTTCGCCCCACAGGCGCTCCAACAGCTGGTCATCGGTCCATCGGTCGTAGGCGTCGGCAACACTGGCGGTGCTGTGGAAGGTGCGGTTGCGGCGTAGCCACACCAAGACACCGAGCAGCAGCAGCAGAGCGGTGACCGCCGCCAGCACAAACAGACCCCCGGCCAGGGGGGGAAGAGAGATCAGCAGCGCAGGCACGGATTCAGAACTCCTGTTCGTCGCTCTCGTGGTCGGCGGGATCCTGCAGGTCGCGGAACGTGTCCTGCAGGACTGTGCGGGCCGCGAGCTGGCGGCGGGTCTCGTCCAGAAGCTCGAACTCCTGCTGCAACCGCTCGCGGGTATCGGTGATTTCCAGCAGCGCCTGCTGCTGGTCAGCGACGGGGCCGCCCAGATGTGAACCGATCCAGAAGGAGAGCTCTCGCGGTAGATCCGGCAGGTCACTCGGCAGGGTGGTGGGCTTGCCCATCAATTTGCCGGTCAGTTCCACCACGTCGTGGAGGGCTTGGGTCACGGCTCCGGAGAGGCTGCTCAGCTGAGCGTGGTCACTGGGTTGGTCGTCTTCGATCCAGCTGACCAATGCAACCTTGAAGGGAGCTTCACGCACCACTTCAAGCACGCGGAAGCGCTGCTGACCGAGGGTGACGATGTTGCTGCGATCGTCAGCCTGCGTCTGGCATTGCAGGATCTCGGCGCAGCAGCCCACCTCCGCCATCTTCCCCTCGTGGGGATCCCAGCGCACCACTCCGAAGCGTCGGTCCGTTTCCAGCACCGTGCGCAGCATCATTCGGTAGCGGGGCTCGAAGATGTGCAGTGGTAGCACCTCCTGCGGAAACAGCACCACATCCGGCAGTGGGAACAGTGGCAGCTCGCGCACGGCCAGTTGGGTCACGTTTCGTCTCGGCGGTGGCGAAAGACGCCTGTTCCGTGAGCCCGGAGCAGGCAGCCTGATCCTAGGCAGCACCCTGTCACTGCCGCGGCCGTCAGCGCCTGCAGGCGGCTTGGTGGTTGGGCGGTACCCATCAAAAAGCCCGCCATCTGGCGGGCTGGCGCAGTCGGTCGGTGGATCCAGACCACTCGGCCGATCAGAGCTTCACTTCAATGTCAACGCCGCTGGGCAGATCAAGCTTCATCAGGGCGTCGATCGTCTTGGCCGAAGGGCTGTAGATGTCGATGATGCGGCGGTGGGTGCGGGTTTCGAAATGCTCGCGGGAGTCCTTGTCGACGTGGGGCGAGCGCAGAACGCAATACACCTTCCGCTTGGTGGGCAGGGGGATAGGGCCGATCGCAGTTGCAGCGGTGTGATCGGCCGTCTCGATGATTTTTTCGCAGGAGAGATCCAGCATGCGACGGTCAAACGCCTTCAGGCGGATGCGGATCTTTTGCTGAGCAATTGCGGTGGACATGGCAAGAAACGACGGGATACCGGCTCGATGGCGAGGCGCCGGGTGCCTTGGACAGCGGCCTTGAGTTGGCCAGGAGATCGGAGGGGACAGTCCCTTAGGGGTCTGTCAGCTCGGGCGCTGTCAGCAGGTTGGCTCGGGTTGAGCGCTGAATTGTCGAGGTGCGGAAGGGATCCGGGCAGACGCCCGGATCCCTCAGACCTTAGATCACGGCCGAAGCCGGATCAGGATCACTCGATGATCTTGGAGACCACGCCGGCACCGATGGTGCGGCCGCCTTCGCGGATGGCGAAGCGCATGCCCTGCTCGATGGCCACCGGGCAGATCAGCTCGCCGGTCATCTTGATGCGGTCACCGGGCATCACCATCTCCACGTTGGCACCGTCGTCGGAGGTGAAGGCGGTGATCTGGCCGGTCACATCCGTGGTACGGATGTAGAACTGCGGCCGATAGCCGGCGAAGAAGGGGGTGTGGCGGCCGCCTTCTTCCTTCTTCAGCACATACACCTCACCCTCGAACTTGGTGTGGGGCTTGATGGAGCCGGGCTTCACCAGCACCATGCCGCGCTCGATGTCTTCCTTCTGGATGCCGCGCAGCAGCAGG
>JBEBCC010000039.1:0-22993 GCA_041158125.1 Cyanobacteriota bacterium | reverse complement strand
GTGCAGATCGACGACGACCTGCGCATCCGCATCTCCGCCATCTGCGGCGAGCTGGATGTGGATGGTCTGCGCGGCGATATCGTGACCAACCGCGCCGCCCGGGCCCTGGCCGCCTTCGAGGGCCGCACCGAAGTGACCGAAGACGACGTGGCCCGCGTGGCCGCCTGCTGCCTGCGCCACCGCCTGCGCAAGGATCCGCTGGAGCAGATCGACTCCGGCGACCGCGTGGTGAAGGTGTTCTGCAAGGTGTTCGAACGGCCCGAAACCGCAGACCGCGGCGCCTTCGAGCTGGCGCTGGCAGCCTGATGACACACCCGGGGCCCGGATGAGGATCCTCGGCATCGACCCTGGGCTGGCCCGCGTCGGCTACGGGGTGATCGAGGTGGAGGAGCGGCCCGGCGGCACCCAGCGCCTGCTTGATTGCGGCATCATCCGCACCGACCCCGGCAGGAGCGAGGGTGAGCGGATGGTGGAGATCGCCCACGACCTGCGACTGCTGATCCGAGCCTGGAAGCCGCAGCTGGCGGCGGTGGAAAAGTTTTTCTTCTATCGCTCCAGTACCACCATCGCCGTGGTGCAGGCCCGCGGCGTGCTGATGATGACCCTGGCCCGCTTCCAGATCCCGGTGGTGGAATACCCACCCATGCAGATCAAGCTGGCCCTGGCCGGCCACGGTCACGCCCACAAGGATGAGGTGCTGGAGGCCGTGATGCGCGAACTGGGCCTGGAGGAAGCGCCACGACCGGATGACGCCGCCGATGCCCTGGCCGTGGCACTCACGGGCTGGTTCCAGCGCTGATGCCGAACGAACCGGCGAACGCCAGCAAAGCTGAGCTGCGCCGCCTGTTCCGGCAGCGGCGCCACCAGCTGCTGACCACCACCGCCGCGGGCCTGCAACAGAGCGCCTTGGCCGACCTGCCGGCCCTGCTGAGCGGCGGCGGCCGGCTCGGGCTGTACTGGCCCCTGCCGGGCGAAGTCGACCTGCTCGGACTGGCCGAGGAGCCGCAGCTGCGGGGGCGGCTGGCCCTGCCACGGGTGCAGCAGAACGCCCTGCACTACCAAAGCTGGCGCCGCGGCGATGCACTGGCTAGCGATGCCACTGGGATCCCTGCGCCGGCGGCAGGTGAGGCGCTGCCCCCCGGAGAACTGGCACTGATCCTGGCCCCCGCCCTGGCCTTCGATCGGCGCGGCATCCGCCTGGGCTATGGCGGTGGCTGGTTCGATCGCCTGCGCAGCCAGCCGGCCTGGCGACGCGTGCCTGCCCTGGCGGTGCTGCCGCAGGCCTGCCTACTGGAGCAGCTGCCGGCCGACCCCTGGGACGTGCCCTTCGATGGCTGGCTGGATGAACGGGGCGTGCATTGGTTGCAGCCTGTGTAACAGGCTCTGACGGCCCACGCGCTGGCCGTCTCCCTTTGGCAGGATCAACGCATTGATGAGCCGGACTTCGTGGACCTGCAGGCCAACGACGCGTTCTTGTCCGCAACCGCCGCCAGCAACCGGTCGTGGGGAGACACCGGCCGCCGCGGCCCCGCCATCCGTCTCAGCGGCGGCAGCGCCGCTGAGCAGGTGCTGGCCTCCGAGCTCAAGGGCCGCCAGGAGAGCAGCGATGCTCTTTCGATGATGGTCAGCTCGATGGTGCACATGGTGCAGGCCGGCAAGACCCGCAGCAGCACCAGCCGCTGGTCCGCCTGATTCCAGCGCGGCCCCTGGACGCTGGCTGGGAGCGCGCTTGACTGAACCCGCCCCCACCTGCCCACCATGCTTCCCCGCTCCAGTGCTGCGGTTCTCGGCCTCGCCGCATTTGCGCTGAGCGCTGGCCCGACTCATGCCCATGGCATCGAGAGCAGCCTGACCCGCCTGGAAAGCCTGAGCCGCACCCTCGTGCTTCAGAGCCACTTCTCCAGCGGCCAGCCCACCGCCGATGCGGTGGTGCGGCTGATGCCCCCGGGCGGCCAACCCCTGGAGCTGGGGCGCACCGACAGCCGCGGCCAGCTCAGCTTCGAATTGCCCCGCAACGCCAGCGGCGCGTGGGAGCTGCAGGTCGATGGCGGCCCCGGCCATCGCGACTACCTGGAGGTGCCGGTGCAATCCGGTCGTGCACAGCTCGATCAGCTCAGCACGCACCCGCACCAGCCGCTGCGCAGCGGCTGGCTGGCTGGCCTCGGCGGTTGCGGGGCGGCGGCTGCCATGCTGCTGGGACTCCAGCGCATCCGTCGCCCCCGTTGATGGCCACCGGCAGCGAGAAGCTCGATCAGATCGTTGAACGCCTGAAAGGCACCGCTGATCCCAGGCGGCGTTACGAATACGTGCTCTGGCTGGCCAAGAAACTGCAGCCTCTGCCGGAGGAGTTCCGCAACGAGGCCTTCAAGGTCAAGGGCTGTGTATCTCAGGTGTATGTGGTGGGGCAGCTGGTGAATGGGCGCCTGCACTGGCAGGGGGATTCGGATGCCGCCATCACCAAGGGCCTGCTGGCCATGCTGATCGAAGGACTGGAGGGCCTTGAGCCCGCCGCCGCCGCCGCCATTGATCCGGCCTTCCTGGCGGAGACAGGACTGCAGGCCAGCCTGACGCCTTCGCGAGCCAATGGCTTCCTCAACATCCTGCGGCTGATGCAAAGCCAGGCCAGGGCCCTGGCGACCAGCACCTGAAATGCCGGGGACGGCGCGGCCGCATTTCTAGGATCGGCGCTTTCGCGCACACGCAGGCATGACCATCGGCATCGGCTTGCTCGGGCTTGGCACGGTGGGAGCAGGCGTTGCCGGCATCCTCACCAATCCGGAGGGGCGCCACCCCCTGGTGAGTCAGCTGGAGCTGCGACGGGTTGCTGTTCGCGACCTGAACCGCCCCCGCCCGCTGGAGCTGCCCGAGGCCATCCTCAGCACCGATCCGGAGGCGGTGGTCGACGACCCGGCGGTGGAGATCGTGGTGGAGGTGATGGGAGGCCTGGAGCCGGCCCGCAGCCTGATCCTGCGCGCGATTGCGGCGGGCAAGCCGGTGGTCACGGCCAACAAGGCGGTGATTGCCCGCTACGGCGATGAGATCGCCGCCGCCGCCGCCGCCAAGGGCGTCTACGTGCTGATCGAAGCGGCCGTCGGCGGCGGCATCCCGATCATTGAACCGCTCAAGCAATCGCTGGGAGGCAACCGCATCCAGCGGGTGAGCGGCATCATCAACGGCACCACCAACTACATCCTCAGTCGCATGGCTGATGAGGGTGCGGCCTATGCCGATGTCCTGGCCGATGCGCAGCGCCTGGGCTACGCCGAAGCCGACCCGGCAGCTGACGTGGAGGGCGGCGACGCCGCCGACAAGATCGCGATCCTGGCAGGCCTGGCCTACGGCGGCAGCGTCGAGCGCACGGCCATTCCCACCGACGGCATTCACCGCCTCGATGAACGGGACATCAACTACGCCGATCAGCTGGGCTATGCGGTGAAGCTGGTGGCCAGCGCCCGCTGCCTCGGCACCGATGCCGACGGCACGGTGCAGCTGGATGTGAGCGTCGGGCCGACTCTGCTGCCGCGGGAGCACCCGCTGGCGGGCGTGCACGGCGTGAACAACGCGATCCTCGTGGAGGGCGATCCCGTGGGCCGGGTGATGTTCTACGGACCCGGCGCCGGTGCCGGCCCCACCGCCTCTGCCGTGGTCGCCGACATCCTGAACATCGCCGGCATCCGTGAGGTGGCCGGCGCCGACGGCACCCTGGATCCGCTGCTGGCAGCCAGCCGCTGGCGCCGCTGCCGGCTGGTGGATCCGGGGGTGAGCCAGCACCGCAACTACCTGCGCCTGCGCACCGGCGATCAGCCGGGGGTGATCGGCCGCATCGGCAGCTGCTTCGGTGATCAAGGGGTATCGATCCGCTCGATCGTTCAATTCGACAGCAGTGTGGATGGTGGCGACGCCGAAATCGTGGTGATCACCCATGAGGTAGCCGAAGCCAGCTTCCGGCGCGCCTTGGCCGCGATCGAGGGCCTGAGCGATGTGACCGCCGTGGCGGCCTGCCTGCGAACCCTGTAGGGGCAACAGGTCGACGGCAAGCGCCCGTGGTGCAGAGTGGAAGCAAATCGAAAGACCTTCCCTTTGCCCTCGACGGCGCCCCGGCTGCTGTTCCCCCTGGTCGGATCGTCCCGCTTCGGCCCCGTCATCGCCTCCTGGGGACAACTCCAAGAGCTTCTGCCTGGATAGGGCACCCCTGCATGGGCATCCGCTCACGCAACCCTTGCCTGGTATCCGCAGCCACCTTTTGCTGCCACCAGACCATCAAATCTGGTCATCAACGCCGTTTGTTCACCTATCTGAACACTCAACCCTGAACACCTCCATCGAGTCCTGAACCACCAGGACTGACACCACCAGGACCAAAGCCCTCCGGATCACGAACGCCGGTCTCTGAACCGGCACTTCGACACAACTCCGCCTGAACTTCCTTCCGCTTCGGACACCATGACGCTCCACCAGGGTGACTGCATCACCCTCACCAGCGACGATCACCTGTATCAGGTGATCGGTGTCGACGACCAGCACAACCGCTGCTGGGTTCGCCGCTGGCCTCTGGCCCGCCACGGCTCACCCGTGTTTGAAATTTCCCTGCAGCAGGTGGCCGGCAACAGCCACAGCCATCCACCGCGCCCGGCTGCGGGAGCTTGAATGAGCGGGCCTGCCCGCCCCCTGCCCACTGGCTCAGCCGCCACTGCACTTCGTGATCGGTTGCCCGCTCCGGTCTGAGCCAGCCATGGGGCGGCGCCTGCTGCCCTGGCCGACGGCTTCCGGTAACCGGCTGCTCGCCACACTGGCGGCGCTGCTTCTGGCGGGCTGCCAGGGCAGCACACCGCTGGGGCATGTGGTGGTGGCCAGCCGCGGCAATCTGGATTCGGTCGACCCGGTGGATATCACCAGCTTTGCCGGGGGCCAGCTGCTCAGCGCCATCGGTGATCCGCTCTACGCCAGCGACGCCAGCGGTGCCCTCAGACCACAACTGGCGGAAGCCCTGCCGATCCTCAGCGCCGACGGCCTCACCGCCCGCATCCGCCTGCGTCGCGATGTGCGCTTTCACGACGGCACACCCTTCAACGCCGAAGCCCTGCTGTTCAGCCTGGAGCGCTTCCGTGCCCTCGCCAAACTCAGCTACCTGCTGGATGACCGCATCACGGCGCTGCGCGTGCTCGGCCCCCACGAGCTGGAGCTGAGGCTGAAACGCCCCTACAGCTCCCTGACGGCCCTGCTCAGTTCCAGCAATCTCACGCCGCTCTCACCCACGGCCTACCGCAACCACCGGCGGCGCTCCCTCCGGGATCGCTTCGTGGGCACGGGGCCCTACCGCCTTGTCAGCAGCAGCCCCCACAAGACGACCCTGCTGCCGTTCGCCCAGTACTGGGGAGCACCCGCCCGCAACCGGGGTGTCCATCTGGTCACCCTGAGCAACTCCACCGCGCTGTTCGGCGCCCTGCAGAGCGGTGAGGTGGATGTCCTGCTCTCGCAGGGACTGGACAGCGATCAACAACGGGCCCTGGCGGCCCAGGCCGCACGGGGCCAACTGGTGCAAGGCACCGGCCCAGCCCTGGAGATCGGTTACCTGACCCTGCTCAGTGACAGGCCGCCACTGGATCAGCCGCAGCTGCGGCATGCCCTCGCCCTCAGCATCGATCGGCGTCTGATCAGCCAGCGGGTCAGCTACGGCATGCGCACCCCCCTGCGCTCGCTGATCCCACCGCCCATGGCCGGCTCCGAGCCCCCCGCCTGGCCCGACTACAACCCGCAGCAGGCGCGTCGACTGTTCGAGCGCTTCGGCTTCTGCCGCGGCCGCCGCCTGACCCTGCCGCTCACCTTCCGCTCCAACGTGCCGACCGACCGGCTGTTTGCTCTCACCTGGCAGGCACAGCTGCAACGCGACCTGGGCGCATGCATCACCCTGGAAATCAACGGCGTGGAATCCACCACGGCCTACCGGCAGCTTGACAAGGGCGCCTTTCCCATGATCCTGCTCGACTGGGCAGGCGACTACCCAGCTCCCGACAACTACCTCACCCCATTGCTGAGCTGCAGCCGCGCCGCCGGTGCCCGCTGCCTGGAGGGGAGCAGCGTCTCCTTCGGCAGCTTCTGGACCGCGACAGGCCTGCAGGAGCAGCTGCAGGCGAGCGAAAGCCTGCACGGCGCGGCCCGCACGCGCCTGCTGCGCACGATCCAGCGCCGCACAGCCCACGGCGCTGCGTATCTACCGGTCTGGCAGGTGGCGCCCCGGGCCTGGGCGCGCCAGGGAGTGAGCACACCGCGCTTCGATGGGTCTGGGCGGGTGCTGCTGCAGGCGCTGAGCCAGCAACCCTGAGGTCGCCACCATGAGCCGCCGTCGCCATCTGATCCGCTACCTGAGCGGGCGCCTCGCCCTGGTGCCGCTGATGCTCTGGCTGATCGCCAGCCTGGTGTTCCTGCTGCTGCGGGTGGCACCAGGCGATCCGATCGATGCCCTGCTGGGCACACGCGCACCCCAGGCGGCACGGGAAGCCCTGCGGCAGCAATTGGGCCTTGATCAACCCTTGCTGGTGCAGTACGGCCACTACCTCAGCGATCTGCTCCATGGCCAGCTGGGCAACTCCCTCACCAACCAGGAGCCAGTCAGCGCCGTGATCGGCCGCAGCCTGCCGGCCAGCCTGGAACTGGGGCTGGTGGCGCTGTTGATCGCCGCCGTGACCGGCCTGGCCGTGGGCTTCAGCGGCGTAGCGCGGCAGGAGGGGCGCCTCGATCTGGCCGGGCGGATCTATGGCATCGGCACCTACGCGCTGCCTCCCTTCTGGGCAGCGATGGTGGTGCAGCTGGTGTTCGCCGTCTGGCTGGGCTGGTTGCCGGTGGGTGGGAGGTTCCCAGCAACGCTGGAGCCGCCCAGCGGCAGCGGCTTCTATCTGCTCGACAGCCTGCTGGCCGGCAACTGTGACCAACTGCTGGCAAGCCTCCGCCATCTGGTGCTGCCGGCCGGCACCCTGGGCCTGCTGCTCAGCGGCGTGTTTGCCAATGCCCTGCGGCTGAATCTGCGCCGCGCCCTCGATTCGGACTACGTGGAAGCAGCCCGCAGCCGTGGCCTGAACGAAGGCCGGGTGGTGCTGCGCCACGCCTTACCGAATGCCCTGTTGCCCGTGCTGACGATCACGGGGATCACCGTGGCCTCCCTGATCGGCGGCGCCCTGCTGATCGAGGTCACCTACAGCTGGCCGGGCGTGGCCTTCCAGCTGCAGGAGGCGATCGGCCAGCGGGATTATCCGGTGGTGCAGGGGATCGTGGTGGTGGTGGCCGCCCTCGTGGTTGCCGTGAGCGTGCTTGTGGATCTGCTGGTGGCGCTGCTCGACCCGCGCATCAGCTTCTGAAGGCCTGCGTGGTGTCAACTCACGGCCGGGCCAGATCGCGGATGGCGGCGCGCCAGGCCAGGGCAGCCGGGCGATCGAGCACATAGGCCGTGAGGCCAGCCAGCTCGCGGCGTTGGCGGGGCATGCTGCCCAGGCCGGGCCGTCCGATCCCCTGGAGGAAATCACTGCTGAGGCTGAGGATCAATGCCTGCATGCGGCCTGGGTCAACGCCGACAAGCTCCTCACCGAGCTGGAACACCGCCCGCTGATCGGAGCGGATCCGCACCGGCGAAAAGTGGCTGCCACCCTCCAGCAGCACCAGCCGGCTGCGGGGGTTGGCCTGGGGAAGGAACAAGCTGAGCTGCTCGCTTAGGGGCGGGGTGATCAGATCAAGACTGCCGCCGAGCAGCAGCACGGGCATGGGCAACTGCTGCAGACCGCGCTGAGGCCAGAGCAGGCTGCCGAAACCATTCAGGCTGAGCACCGCAGCCACCGGCTGAGCCAGAGGCTGCGGCGGTGGCAGGGGTACATCGGGCAGTTGACACTGAAGCAGCCGCGAGAGGTTGGTGAGGGGCAACCCCGCGAGCGCACGATCACAGCGGCGGGCCAATCCGGGTTCCGGCCGCAACCCAGCCGCCAGCAGACTGGTGAGCCCACCAAGTGAATGGCCCACCAACACAACCGACGATCCCAGCCGCGGCAGGTGCCCTGCCTCCACCGCCGCCACGACGGCCTGCAGATCCCGCACACGGTCGGGCAGGGTTTCAGCGGCCGGTGGCAAGCGCTGCCCCTCCAGCCAGGCGCGCATGGCCGCCTCATCGCTGCCGGGATGCTCCAGCAGCAGCACCGACCAGCCCCGCTCGCGCAGGGAAGCCGCCAGCCATTCCAGCTGAGCGGAACTGCCACCGAGGCCGTGGGAGAGCAGCAACCACGGTGCACCGGGTCGGGCGGTTCTGGACTGCCAGAGGCGCAGCTCCAGGGGCAAAGAGCGGTGGGCCACCGCAAGGCGCAGTGACTGCGGCGCGGGACCGCCGCTGCCAAGCTCACGGCCCTGGCTGCGGGCCAGCACCACCCCATCGGTCAGCGGCAGCAGCGGCGTGCGCGACGGCAGCGGCAGCGCCTGCAGCGCCTGCAGGGCTCGGCGCTGCTGCAGCAGCTGGCGCTGCCACTGCGAAGCCAGTTGCAGCAGCGCATCCAGGTGGATCGTCAACCGCTCGCCGGGCAGGGCCCGCAACAGCTCCAGGGCGGTCACCTGGTTGTGGTCCTGCAACAGGCGGCGAAGGACCCGATGAAGGATCGGTCCGGCATTCCCCTGCTCCGTGCTGAGCAGACCGCCCAGGGAGGCGAGCAAACGCTGCCCAGCCCAACTGTCCAGCAACTGGCGACCCATGGAGCGATCGCGCAGCAGCGGGGCCCGCAGCAACCGCAGCAGAGCCTGTCGCTGCCAGGGCTCCAGCAGATCCAGCCAGGCACCGAGATCCCCCTGATGCTGCTGAGGATCGCGACTCCAGGCCTCAAGCTCCCGCAGATCCACCGGCAGCTGCAGGGCATCGAGCTGAATCTCCAGCAGCTCAGCCGCCCGCAGCGGGGCCGGCAGCTGAGCACTGATCAACAGGCCAACCAGCAGACTGCCGATCAGCCTCCAACGTCGACGGGAACGGAGTGGCAGCACCGCAGACGCAGTCATCGGGCCGACCATGGTGGCTCCAGTTTCCCGCGCCGCTGCGGGAGCTGGCGATCGTGCGCCTGGTGGGCGGTTTCGGGGCGGGGGGAATCCTCTATCTGACGCCGATGGTGTTCCATCGCGTGCAGTTCAGCGCCAGTGCCGTGGGCCTGGGGCTGGCCCTGGCAGCCCTGGTGGGCACGCTGGCCCGTTTCCTCAGCGGCGCACTGCTGGATCGCGGCCGCAGCTGCGGCCTGCCTGTGCTCCTGGCCGGTCTCTGCGGTGCCGGCGGTGATCTGCTGCTGCTCACGGCGCAGGGCATGCCGGGCTACGTCGCCGGCCAGCTGCTGATGGGCATGGCGGGCGGTCTGTACTGGCCGGCGGTGGAGCTGGCGGTGCCGCTGTGCGCGCCACCACTACCCTCGGCCCGCGGCTATGCACTGGTGCGTAGCGCCGATGCCGCCGGCGTGGCCGGCGGCACCCTCACCGGAGCGCTGCTGGCCGCCGTCGGACAGCTGCGGGGGATCTATCTGGTGGATCTCAGCGCCGTGGCCGTGCTGGTGACGCTGCTGTTGCTGCGGCCGCTGCCGGCGGTGGCGCAGGGCAAAGCACACGGCGAACGACTCCTGCCGCTGCGGCTGTGGTTGCCACCACTGCTGCCGCTGCTGGGGGTATCGCTGGTGGCCACCGCGATCCCGGCGCTGCTCCAGAGCGCACTGCCGCTCGATCTCGTGCGTGGAGGGCTGCAGCGGCAGGCCCAGGCCGATGGCATCAGCGCCCTGTTGATCGGGGCTCAACTGGGGCTGCTGCTGCTGATTCAGTGGCCGGTGGGGCAAGCGCTGGCCCGCAGACCGGTGGCGGTGGGCCTTGGCATCAGCCTGGTGTGCTTCAGCATCGGCAGCGGTCTGCTGGCCCTGTCGGCCTTGACAACGCAGGGACTGCCCGTGATTCTGCTGGCCCTGATTCCACTGGCCCTGGGGGAAGCCGCCTTTCTACCGACGGCAACGGAAGCCTTGGTGGAGCTGAGTCCGGCCGGCAACGGCGGACTGGCGATGGCGCTGTTTTCGCAGTGCTTTGCACTGAGCGCCTTCGCTGCACCGCTGTTGGCCGGGCAACTGCTGGATCGGGATGGCCATGGTGTGACGCTCTGGAGCCTGATGGCCCTGACCTGCGGTCTGAGCCTGGCGCTGATCGGGCCGATCCACCGCCAGGCCAGACCCAAAGAGGGCTCAGGCTGAGGGCTGATCGCAGGATGCAGGAGCCGACGAGGACGCCTGTCCAACCCAGGCCTCATGGGGCAGGGGCTCTGTGCCGTACTCCCAGTCGTCGTAGTCGGGGTCGTTGCGGATCTGCTGATGCAGCTGCTTCTGCACCTCGAAATCGTGAGGATGCGAGGCATCGCCTGCGGTGGGGGCGGACGGCTCGGCAGTCATGAACGGCGCGGTCGATCTGATGGTCATTCTGATGGATCCCGGAGGTCTGGCTGCGGCCAGAACCGGTGAGGCGACAGGCCGCCGGGCTCAGACGTTGAACAGAAACTCCATCACGTCGCCCTCCTCCACCACGTAGTCCTTGCCCTCAGCCCGCAGCCAGCCCCTGGTGCGGGCTTCCGCCAGGGAGCCGGCCTCCAGCAGCTGTTCGCAACCGATCGTCTGAGCCCGGATGAAGCCGCGCTCGAAGTCGGTGTGGATCACACCGGCGGCCTGAGGTGCTGTCATGCCGGCCTTGATCGTCCAGGCGCGGGTTTCCTTCTCGCCGGTGGTGAAGTAGGTGCGCAGCCCCAGCAGGCTGTAGGTCGCCCGAATCAGGCTCTGCAGGCCGCCTTCCTCCACCCCCAGACCCGCCAGAAACTCGGCCCGCTCCTCCTCCGGCAGCTCGATCAGCTCGGCCTCCACCTGGGCGGAGATGCGCACAGTGCCAGCACCCTCCTTGGCGGCCAGGGCCGCCACCTCCTGGCAGTAGGCGTTGCCGCCGGCCAGATCGTCTTCGCTCACGTTGGTGGCGTAAATGATCGGCTTGGCGGTGAGCAGGCCCAGGGGCTTGACCATCGCCGCTTCCTCGTCGCTCAGCTCGATGCTGCGAGCAGCACCACCCTGCTCGAGCACCGCCTGGATACGCGCGAGTGCCGCATCCTCCAGCTGGGCCTCCTTGCTGGTGCGGACCTGCTTCTTGAGGCGCTCGCGCCGCTTCTCCACCTGGGAGAGATCCGCCAGACCCAGCTCCAGATTGATCACCTCGGCATCGCGGGCCGGGCCCACCGAGCCGCTCACGTGGATCACATCGTCGTTCTCAAAGCAGCGCACCACATGGACGATCGCGTCCACCTCGCGGATGTTGGCCAGGAACTTGTTGCCCAGGCCCTCGCCCTGGCTGGCGCCCTTCACCAGACCAGCGATGTCGACGAACTCCACCCGCGTGGGGATGATCTCCTTGCTGCCGCTCACATCCGAAAGCTGCTGCAGACGGGGATCCGGCACGGCCACCACCCCGGAGTTGGGCTCGATCGTGCAGAAGGGGTAGTTGGCGGCCTCCGCCTGGGCGTTGGCCACGAGGGCGTTGAACAGGGTCGACTTGCCGACGTTGGGCAGGCCGACGATTCCGGCTTTAAGCATCGCTGGAATCTACGGGCCGCATGGCTCCGGCTCCAGCCGCCGGTGATCCGCCCCAGGGGCGAACCACGGCGGCGGCCCTGACCAGGAAGACTGGAGCGAGAGCCGCTCGCCTGCCATCAGCACCGTCATGCTCCAACCCGCTCCCCAGCGTCAGGGCTCCGGGCCGACGGGGAGCACCAGCCCCAGCCTTCAACGGCCCTGGCGGCGACGCCGCCGCCTGTGGGCCGGCCTGCTGGCCGGAGTGGTGCTGATCGGCGCCGGGGGGGTGCTGCTGAGCCAGCGGCGCAACGCCAGCCAACGCACCAGCCTGGCCAGCTACACCGTGCTGGCGCGCCAGGGCTCCCTGCCGGGCGTGATCACCGCCAGCGGCGAACTGGGAGCCTTCCGCAAGGTGAACGTGAGCCCAAAGCGCCAGGGGGTGCTGGAGCGGCTCTATGTGGATGAGGGCCAGACCGTGACGGCTGGTCAGGCGATCGCCCTGATGGACAGCGGTGATCTGCGTGACCGGCTGGATGAACTGCAGGCCCAGCTGCAGTCGGCACAAGCCCAGCTGGCCCGCAGCCGCAGCGAACTGCAACGCAACGAGGGCCTCTACCGCCAGAAGGCGATCAGCCAGAACGACTACAACCGCATCCGCTCCGCCTATCTGGTGGACCGAGCGGCAGTGGCGGCAGCAGAGCAGCGGCTCGGACAACGCCAAACCGAGCGCAACGAGCTCACGGTGCGGGCCCCCTTCAGCGGGGTGATCACGGCCCGTTACGCCGATCCCGGCGCCTTCGTGACCCCGACCACCTCCGCCAGCGCCACCGCCGGTGCCAGCAGCTCCTCAATCGTGGAGCTGGCCCAAGGGCTTGAAGCGATCGCCAAGGTGCCGGAGAGCGATATCGGCCGGCTGCGGCTGGGCCAGAGCGCCAACGTGCGGGTGGATGCCTTCCCGGACCGCCGTTTCGCCGCCCGGGTGCGTCAGATCGCGCCGCGTGCAGAGAAGGTGAACAATGTGACTTCATTCGAGGTGAAGCTGGAGCTGCTGCAGCCTCCGCCGGAGCTGCGCATCGGCATGACCGCCGACATCGACTTCAACACCGGCGCACTACCGGCGCGCACGCTGGTTCCCACCGTGGCAGTCGTCACTGAGCAGGGCAAACCTGGGGTGCTGCTGGTGGGCCAGGACAATCAGCCCACATTCCAACCGGTCACCCTCGGCGCCAGCAGCGGCCGGGACACGCAGATCATCGATGGTCTGCAGCCGGGACAGAGGATCTTCATCGATCTGCCGCCCTGGACCAAGAAGAATCGCGGCAGGGACTGATCAGCAGAGCCTGATCGGTTCCCCCCGCCGGGTGCCGCCATGCGCCGCCTCAGCTCCGCCGGCTGCTGAGGAACCGCCGGCTGGCCTCGACGATGCGGGCACTGGCCTGGCCATCCCCGAAGGGGTTGTGGGCGCGGGCCATGGCTTCGTAGGCCTCGGTGCGCTCCAACAGCAATGCCGCTTCGCGCAGGATGTCCGCGCTGTCGGTGCCGATCAGGCGGGCGGTGCCGGCCTCCACGGCCTCGGGCCGCTCCGTGGTGCGGCGCAGCACCAACACCGGTTTGCCCAGAGCCGGGGCTTCTTCCTGCAGACCACCGGAATCGGTGAGGATCAGGGTTGCAGCCTTCATGGCGGCCACCAGGCGGTCGTAGTCGAGGGGCTCGGTGAGCACAGCGCGGGGGTGATTGCCGAGCAGGGCCTGCAGCGGCTCGCGAACGGTGGGATTGCGGTGCAGGGGCAGCAGCAGCAGCGTGTCCGGAAAGCGCTCCAACAGATCCAGGAAGCCGCGACCGATGTCCTGGAGGCGATCACCCCAGTTCTCGCGGCGATGCACGGTGGCGAGAATCAGGCGGTGGCCCGCCAGGTCGTGCTGGGGCAGGTTGAAGGGAGCAGCCCGTTCCGCCATCAGCAGCAGCGCATCGATCACGGTGTTGCCGGTGACCAGCACCTCACCCATCACCCCGGAGGCGCGGCAGTTGGACGCCGAACGCTCCGTGGGGGCGAAGTGGAGCAGCGCCAGCTGCGAAATCAGGCGGCGATTGGCCTCCTCCGGGAAGGGATCGAACAGATCATCGGTGCGCAGCCCTGCCTCGACATGCCCCACCGGGATCTGCTCATAGAAGGCAGCCAGAGCCGAAGCGAAGGCCGTTGTGGTGTCGCCCTGCACCAGCACCAGATCCGGCCTGTGGGCCGCGAAGTCCTGCTTGAGACCCTCCAGCGCCGCACAGGTGACATGCGTGAGCGTCTGCTTCGGGGCCATCAGAGCCAGGTCGCGATCTGCAGCGAGGCCGAACAGATCCATCACCTGGGCGACCATCTCGCGATGCTGGCCGGTGAGCACCACACGAGTGGTAAAACCCTCGGCCTGCTGAAAGGCCCGGATCACCGGCGCCAGCTTGATCGCCTCGGGCCTGGTACCGAGAACGATCGTGACGTGATGGAGGCCGGGGTCTTGGCCAAGACCCTGCTGCTGCTCGGACTGGCGCCCAGCGGCGTGGGCTGCGGCGGTTGGAGGGCTGCTCACGGAAAACGGCCGTTGCCGCGATCCTAGGGAGCGCCTCCAACGGCGAAGCGCTTCAGACGTGACCGCTGAGGCGGGCGATCAGCAGCACCGTGAGCCCGACGGACAAGCCGACCATCGCCATGCGGCCGTTCCAGATCTCGGCCTGGGGGGTGAAGCCCCGCTTCCACTGATTCAGCTCCTCCGGGCCAGCCTCGATGACCTCGGGCAGACCGGCGGAGGCCAGAGCATCATCGGAGCTCGGTTGGGCGGTGGCCATCACAACTGCCGCTGGGGTTACCAAGCCTAAGGAGCTCAGAAGGGAGGCTGCGGTGCGTACAGCTGTACAGCCTGCTCGAGCGCCAGCCGCGGAGCCACTGCCAGCTCAATGCTGCTGCGACAGCCGGCCAGCAGACGCTGCTCCGCCGCAACACCGATCATGGCAGCGTTGTCGGTGCAGTAGGCCAGCGGTGCCACGCGCCACTGCAGCGCCAGCTCGCGGCAGCGCTGCTCAAACCGGCCGCGCAGGCGCCGGTTCGCGGCAACCCCGCCCACCATCACGATCGTGCTGAGCGCCTGATCGCGGGCGCAACGGCAGGTGCGCTCCACCAGCACGTCAGCCACCACCTGCTCAAAGCTGGCGGCCACATCAGCCAAGGGGAACGGCTCGCCGCCGGCGGCCTGATCGGCCCGCAGCTGCTGCACCAGGCGCAGCACAGCGGTCTTGAGCCCGCTGAAGCTGAAGTCGTAGGGATGGAACCCTCCTTCGGGCAGGGAGACCCGTCCCTTGGGGAGGCGGAATCGGCCGGGATCACCACCGGCGGCGGCGGCCTCGATGGCGGGCCCACCGGGGTAACCGAGCTCGAGCAGGCGCGCCACTTTGTCGAAGGCCTCGCCGGCGGCATCGTCACGGCTGCGGGCCAGGCGGGTGTAAAGCCCCGGCCCGTCGACCAGAATCATCTCGGTGTGGCCACCGCTGACCAGCAGAACCAGATAGGGCCCGGGCGGAAGAGGCGCCCCCAGCTGCACCGAACAGAGATGTCCTTCCAGGTGATGCACCCCCAGAAAGGGCTTACCGTGCAGGCGGGCCAGGGTGCGTCCGGTCACCGAACCCACCAGCAGCGCCCCCACCAACCCAGGTGCCGCCGTGGCGGCGATGGCATCGAGCTCGGTCATCGCCACGCCGCTGTCAACCAGCACCCGCTCGATCAGGCCCGGCAGAGCCTCCACATGGCGGCGGGAGGCGATTTCCGGCACCACGCCACCCCAGCGGGCGTGCTCCTCCACCTGAGAGGCCACGGCACTCGCCAGGACCCGCTGATCCCGCACCAGCGCTGCCGCCGACTCGTCACAACTTGTTTCGAGGGCCAGCAGTGTCGGCATCAGTTCAGAAGGGCTCCCCTACTGTCCGCAAGTGACATCCTGCCGTGCAGCGGCTGCCTCCGCGCAGCTGGGAAGCGGCAAGGCACTCCCCAGTACGCCATCCAGGTCTGGACCCGATGCGCCGCCTTTTCGCCGTTCTCATTTCCGCCCTGCTGCTCTTCGGCTTCGCCCCCGTGGCCAAGGCCGATGTGGCTGGCCTCACCCCCTGCTCCGAGAGCGCCCGCTTCCAGCAGCGCGCCGCCACCGCCTCCACGCCGCAGGCCAAGGCGCGGTTCGAGATGTATAGCCAGGCCGTGTGTGGCGCTGATGGCCTGCCCCACCTGATCGTGGACGGCCGCCTCAGCCACGCCGGTGACTTCATCATCCCTGGCATCGCCTTCCTCTACATCGCCGGCTGCATCGGCTGGGCTGGTCGCAGCTATCTGATTGCGATCCGCGGCCAGAAGGATGCCGCCATGAAGGAGATTCAGATCGACCTGCCCCTGGCGTTCAAGAGCACCCTCGCTGCTGCTTCCTGGCCGGTCGCTGCTTTCGCTGAGTTCAGCGGCGGCAAATTGCTCGAGTCAGACGACAAGGTCACCGTCTCCCCGCGCTGAGCCCCGATCAGCCCCTCCTAACCAGCTCCACATTCAGGGTCTTTCCAATGAAAAAGTTCCTCACCACCGCTCCGGTGTTCGCAGCTATCTGGTTCACCGTGACGGCCGGCATCCTGATTGAGTTCAACCGCTTTTATCCGGACCTTCTGTTCCACCCGATGTGAGCTGGAGTGTCCATCAATTTCCAGGCGGCCCAGTCAGGGCCGCTTTTTTTATGACCGGCTTCAAACCGTCGAGCTGTCGGTTGAGGGATCGCCACCGATGGCAGCAGCCCCGTTGAAATCGAGGGCAGCCCCGTAGCCGTCCAGGGCCAAGCACCCATCCAGCCGCAGATCAGATCAGGCCCATCAGCCGCTCCAGCTCGGTCAGGGCCGCGGTCAGATCCGCGTTGACCACGATGGCATCGAATTCAGCGGCAGCCGCCAGCTCAACGCGAGCCCGCTCCAGCCGGCGGGTGATCGCGGCCTCGCTATCAGTACCGCGGCCGCGGATCCGTCGCTCCAGCTCCGCAAATGAGGGGGGCTCGATGAAAATCTGGTAGCCGCTTGGGAAGCTGCGCCGCACCTGCCGGGCCCCCTCCAGTTCAATCTCCAGCAGCACCGGCCGACCAGCCGCCAGCTGCTCCTCCACCGGCCGCCGCGGCGTGCCGTAGCAATTGCCGGCGAACTCGGCCCACTCCAGTAAGCCGCCGGCGGCCACATCAGCCTCGAAGCGCGGGCGATCGAGGAAGAAGTAGTGCTCGCCATCACGCTCACCGCTGCGCGGTTGGCGGGTGGTGGCCGAGATCGAGAGCCAGATCTGGGGATGGCGCTGCAGCAGGGCCGCCACCAGCGTGCCCTTACCGACTCCGCTCGGACCGGTGATCAGAAACAGCCTGCCGGAGGAGGACGCCTGCACGGCCATCACGGATGCGGACACGGACCTGCAGAGTAGAAGCGCCGCCGCAGCCGCCCTGCCGCCATGGCCTCGCTGCCCCTTCAGGCCATGGACCTGACCACCCTCCGGGCGGTGCTGGCCGAGCTGCGGCCGTCGCTGCTCCCCAGCCGCTTCGAGAAGGCTCGGCAGGCCGATAGCCAGACCATGCAACTGGGCTTCCGCAGCCTCACGGGCCGGCAATGGCTGGAGATCAGCTGGCTGGCGGAGGCGCCGCGACTGCTCGCCATCGCGGATCCACCACGCGGTGGCGATGGCAGCACCCTGGCTCAGCAGCTGCAGCATGGCCTGGGGGGCCTGGCCTTGGTGGCCCTGGAGCAGCAGGGTTTTGAGCGGGTGGTGGACCTGCAGTTCGCGCCGCGCCCCGGCGAAGCGATCCGCCGCCATCTGGTGGTGGAGCTGATGGGGCGCCACAGCAATCTGTTTCTGCTCGATGAGGAGCGGCGCGTCGTGACGGCCGGCCGGCAGGTACGCGATCAGCAGTCGCGGCTGCGGCCGATCGGAACCGGCGACGCCTACACAGCGCCGCCCCCCCTGAGCGGCCGCCCCCCTTCAGCTGTGCCCAACCAAGCCGCCTGGCGGGCGGAGCTGACACTGTTGCCCCTGCCTCTCGGACGCGCGCTCAGCAGCGCGTTTCAGGGCATCAGCCCCTCCCTGGCCCTGCAGCTGGCCGGCGCTGAGCGACCCGTGGCTGAGGCGCTGCTGGCCACCCCGGTGCAGGAGCTGGGCGAGGCGCAGTGGCAGGAGCTCTGGCGGCGCTGGTGCCGCTGGCTGAAGGCGCTCCAGCAGGAACAGTTCCAGTTCCAGACCAGCGGTCCCACGCCCTACGCCTGCTGGCAGGCCTCAGAGAATGCCAGCCCTCGGCAGGGGAGCGGCTGCGTCGACCGGCAGGGGCTGCCGATCAACAACGGCCTGGCAGCCCACCACCATCAGGTGTTGTCTGAACGGGCGCTGCAGCGCCGCCGCGCCTCCCTGGAGCTGCGGCTGCGTCAGGCCCTGGAACGGGAGCGGGCGCAGCTGCAGGAACAGCAGCATCGACTGGCGCAGGTGGAGGCGAGCGATCAACTGCAACGCCAGGCCGATGCGCTGCTCTGCCTGGCGCAGCCCAGCCGCGAGCAGGTGGCTGAGGCCCAGAGCCTCTACCGGCGCGCCCGCCGGCTCAGGCGCTCGGTGGAGGCGATCACCCCCCGGTTGGCCCTGCATGAAACCCGGATCGCCCAACTGGAGGCGAGCCTCACCTACCTGGAGCAAGCGCAGGACAGCCTCACGCCGGTGGCGGAACAACTGCAGGAGCTGACCGCCCTTGAGGAGGACAGCGAGGCGCTGTTGCGACAGGGCCGGCAGGAGCAGCGGCGCCGGGGGAGCGGTGGCCGAGCCGACGGGGCGACACCGACCCCGCTGGAGCTGCGCACCCCCGGCGGGCTGCGACTGCAGGTGGGCCGCAATCATCGCCAGAACGATTGGATCAGCCTGCGACAGGCCCGGCGTGGCGACCTCTGGTTCCACGCCCAGGAATGTCCCGGCAGCCATGTGGTGCTCAAGAGCTCGGAAGGCAGTGCCGGTGAACCGGATCTGCAGGCCGCGGCCGATGTGGCCGCCCACTTCAGCCGCGCCCGTGCCAACAGCCGCGTCGCGGTGGTGATGGTGGCCAGCGAAAGCCTGCAGCGCATTCCTGGGGCAGGGCCGGGCACGGTGCGGCACCGGGGCGGCGAGGTGATCTGGGCCGAACCGGCCCGCGGCAGCCTGCTGCTGACGACGCCGGTGCATAGCCTCGGGCGGGATTCAGAGCCATGAGCGAACACGACACCCTGCCGGCGGCGGAGTCCGTCCTGCCACCCCCTCCGCCGATCCGGGTGGCTGGGGCTGCCCCAGCAACAACGGATCCGGACGCGGGCACGGATGCCGAGCAGGAGTTCCCCGGCGAGGTGGAGATGACCCTGGTGGGCCATCTCGAAGAACTGCGGGCCCGCATCCTGCGCAGCCTGCTGGCGGTGGTGATCGCCGCGGCGGGCTGCCTGCTGCTGGTGCGGCCCCTGGTGCGACTGCTGGAGGTGCCGGCCCATGGCATCCGCTTCCTGCAACTGGCCCCAGGTGAATTCCTGTTTGTCTCACTCAAGGTGGCGGGCTACACCGGCCTCACCCTGGCCCTGCCCTGGGTGCTGTACGAGGGCCTGGCCTTCGTGCTGCCGGGGCTGACGCGGCGGGAGCGGCGTCTGGTGGCTCCGGCCGTGGCCGGTTCGGCCGTGCTGTTCCTGGCGGGGCTGGCCTTCGCCTGGTGGGCGCTGGTGCCGGCGGCGCTCAACTTCCTGGTGAGCTACGGCGCCGATGTGGTGGAACCGCTGTGGTCGATCGAGCGCTATCTCGATTTCGTGCTGCTGCTGATGGTGGCGACCGCCCTGGCCTTCCAGCTGCCGGTTTTACAGCTGCTGCTGGCGGCCCTGGGGCTGGTGCGAGCCAGAGCGATGCTGGGGGCCTGGCGGTTCGTGGTGGTGGCTGCCGCCTTGGCCGGAGCCGTGCTGACGCCCTCCACTGACCCGATCACCATGCTGCTGCTCACCGGCGCGATCACAGCGCTCTACCTGGTGGGTGTGGGTATGGCGCTGCTGGTGCAGCGGCCTGAGTCACAGCAGGTTTCTTAAAGCAGAAACTCGCTGGCCCGTCCCTCAGGCAGGTCCAGGGGCAGGCTCATCGCCCGCCCAAGCCGAGGCCGCTCGGAGGTGGTCAACAACCACTGGCGCACCTGGCCCGCCACACCGAGCCCGTTGAGGGTCGCCACCAGCTGTTCCAGCATGGCCTCGTAGGCCACTGCATCCATCGGAAACGACTGCTGCTCCAGGTAGCCCCACATCACCTGCAGGTAGAGGCGACCGCGGCGCACGATCAGCTGCAGGTCGTAGGAGGCCTGCCAGCGGCGGCGCAGGATGGCCAGCACCTCATGGCTGGCCAGCGGTTCGGCATTGAACTCGGTCACAGAAGCCGGCAACGGGCGCGCAACAGCATGTTGCAGGCTGCCGCGGCAGCCCTGGCAGCCCAGGACAGTGCGGTGGGTGCAAGGTTCATAATGGGCGCCACGTTGTTGTGGCCACGACGCCGCCCCGTATGACCCAGATTCCAGCGAGCGCCTCGAGCGGTGATGTGCCCGGAATGGGTCGTCGGCAGTTCATGAACCTGCTGACCTTCGGCTCCGTCACCGGCGTAGCCCTGGGTGCCCTTTACCCGGTCGTCAACTACTTCATCCCCCCCCGCGCCGCCGGTGGCGGCGGTGGCACCTCCGCCAAGGATGAGCTGGGCAACGCCGTCACGGCCAGCGGCTGGCTGAGCAGCCACCGCGAAGGCGATCGCAACCTGGTGCAGGGGCTCAAAGGCGATCCCACTTACCTGATCGTCGAGGGCAGTGACGCCATCGGCAGCTACGGCATCAACGCCATCTGCACCCACCTGGGCTGCGTGGTGCCCTGGAACGCCGCGGCCAACAAGTTCATGTGCCCCTGCCACGGATCGCAGTACGACGCCACCGGCAAGGTGGTGCGTGGCCCGGCTCCGCTGTCACTGGCCCTGGCCCACGTGTCTGTCGAGAACGACAACGTGTTCCTCAGCCAGTGGACCGAAACCGATTTCCGCACCGGCGAGAAGCCCTGGTGGGTCTGATCCCCTCCCCGCTCGTTCCCTCCACGCCCTTCCGCCCCATGCGTCGCCCCTTCTCCCTGCTGCTGAGCTCTCTGCTGGCCCTCGGCGCCCTGCTGTTCGCCCCCCAGGCCAGCTGGGCCTATCCGTTCTGGGCACAGCAGAACTACGACTATCCCCGCGAGGCCACCGGCAAGTTGGCCTGCGCCAACTGCCACCTGGCCAAGAAGCCCACCCACGTGGAACTGCCCCAGGCGGTGTTCCCCGATGAGGTGTTCAAGGTGGAAGTGGAGATCCCCTACGACACCAAGGTTCAGCAGGTGGCCGGCGACGGCAGCCCCACCGGCCTGAACGTGGGAGCGGTGGTGATGCTGCCCGATGGTTTCAAACTCGCTCCCGCTGATCGTCTCAGCGATGAGCTCAAGGAAGAGACAGCCGGCGTCTACGTCACCACCTGGAACGAGGAGAACCCCAACATCCTTCTGGTGGGTCCCCTGCCCGGCGATGACCACCAGAAGATCGTGTTCCCGATCCTCTCCCCCGATCCCGCCACCGACAGCTCGATCCACTTCGGCAAGTATCAACTGCACGTCGGCGGTAACCGCGGCCGCGGCCAGGTTTACCCCACCGGTGAGAAGAGCAACAACGGTGTGTTCACCGCCTCGGTGGCTGGCACCGTGGATGCCATCAACGCCGGCGACAATGGCGCCTCTGTGGTCGTGATCAAGACCGCTGATGGCAACAGCGTCAGCGACACCATCCCCGCCGGTCCGACCCTGACCGCCCAGGTTGGTGATGTGGTGGCCGCCGGCGCAGCCCTCACCAACGACCCGAACGTGGGTGGCTTCGGCCAGCTCGATGCGGAAGTGGTGCTTCAAAATCCGCTGCGCATCTACGGCCTGCTTGCGTTCTTCGCTGCCGTTGCCCTCGCCCAGATCATGCTGGTGCTGAAGAAGAAGCAGGTCGAGAAGGTGCAGGCCGCCGAAGGCATCTGATGCCAATCGCTCTGTTCACATCTCCGGGCCCCTTGCTGTTCCAGCTGGGGCCTTTTTCTCTGCGCTGGTATGGGCTGCTGATCGCAGTGGCCGTCCTGCTCGGGCTGCTGTTGGCCACACGGCTGGGCCGGCAGCGTGGCATCGAGCCGGCCCTGATCGCTGATCTGCTGCCGATCCTGGTGCTGGCCGCCGTGATCGGGGCACGCACCTATTACGTTCTGTTTGAGTGGCGCCAGTACCAACTGAACTGGCTGGATGCGCTGGCGATCTGGCGGGGCGGTATCGCCATCCATGGCGCCCTGATCGGCGGCAGCCTCGCCGTGATCGTTTATGCGCGCTGGCGCCGAATCCCGTTCTGGAGCCTGCTCGATGTGCTTGTGCCCTCAGTGGCTCTCGGCCAGGCGATCGGCCGCTGGGGCAACTTCTTCAATTCCGAGGCCTTCGGCCTGCCGACCGATCTCCCCTGGAAGCTGACGATTCCCTTCGCCAACCGGCCCAACGAATTCCTGGATCAGGCCACCTTCCACCCCACCTTCCTCTACGAGTCGCTCTGGAACCTGGGGGTACTGGTTCTGCTGCTGCTGCTGTTCCGCCGTGCCAGCCTGGGCAGACTGAACCTGCCGGCCGGAGCCCTGAGCTGCGTGTACCTGCTCAGCTACAGCACCGGTCGCCTCTGGATCGAAGGGTTGCGCATCGATCCCCTCTGCCTGATCGGCACCCCACCCTTCTGTGAGGGAGGCCTGCGCATGGCCCAGCTGATGAGTCTGGTGCTGATGGCGATCGGCGGGTTCGGCCTGTGGTGGCTCTACGGCCGCCATCGCGCCCTGCCCGATCCCAGTGGAGTGACTGAATGAGCACCGAGCAAGCGGCTGGCCGGGTCTGGATCGTCGGGGCTGGCCCCGGGGCGGTCGACCTGGTCACCGTGCGGGCCCAGCGAGCGATCGAGCAGGCGGAGGTGCTGATCTGGACCGATTCGCTGGTGAACCCCCAGCTGGCCGCAATGGCTCCTAGCGATTGCGAACGTCTGCGCACGAGCACCCTCACCCTTGAGGAGCTGATGGCCGTGATGCTCGATCGGGCGCGCGCCGGTCAACGGGTGGTGCGCCTGCACGACGGCGACACCTGCCTCTACAGCGCCCTCAATGAGCAGCTCTGCCGGCTGCTGGATGCCGATGTGGAGGTGGAGGTGGTACCGGGCCTGAGCGCCTATCAAGCCACCGCCGCAGCCCTCAGTGCCGAGCTCACGATCCCCGGCCTGGTGCAGACGATCGTGCTCAGCCGCGCCGGGGGCCGCACCGGTGTGCCCGAACGAGAATCCCTGGCCCGGC
>JBEBCC010000038.1:0-5513 GCA_041158125.1 Cyanobacteriota bacterium | reverse complement strand
TGATCAACCTCGGTCTGGGCCTGTTGGTTCCCCTGCTCGGGATCCTGTTGATCGGCCTGATGGCTCGCAACATCGTGGGCCGCTGGTTGCTCGAGTTCGGCGAGGGCACCCTGCAGCGGATCCCCGTGGCGGGCTCGGTCTATAAGACCCTTAAGCAGCTGCTGGAAACGTTCCTGCGCGATAACTCCACGCGCTTCCGGCGTGTGGTGCTGGTGGAGTATCCCCGCGAGGGCTTGTACGCCCTGGGATTTGTCACCGGTGTGCTGGGCGCCACCCTTTCGGCTGGTTTCGATCAGCCGATGCTGAGCGTGTTCATTCCAACCGCTCCCAACCCCACTACTGGCTGGTACGCCGTGGTGCCCGAGGGGTCGGTGAAGGATCTGAACCTCTCGGTGGAAGATGCCTTTCGCACGATCATTTCGGCCGGCATCGTGAACCCCGACGAACGCGAAACCCCCGCCAGCCGCAGCTTCTCGAGCCTGCTGGCCCAGCTCCGCGCTCCGGCCTATTCCCCCATCTCCTCCAACAAGGCCTGATGCAGAGTCGCACCGTTGCCCGTGAACTGGCCCTGCTGATGCTCGGCCAGACCAGCGATCGCCCGGATGGCGACACCGCCGCTGACACGCCCCTCGATCAGTTGCTCCATCAGGCCCTGGCCACCCTCAGCCAGCACGTGCGTGAGGCCCTCGATCAGGCTGCCGCTGATCTGCAGGCCGCCCAGCAGCAGCTGCTCGATAGCGAACTGCAGGACCAGGGCTCCAGCGAGCAGCTGCCACGGGTGCGACAGCACCTGCAGGAGGGTCTCGCTCATGCTGAGCAGGGCCTCAATCGCCTCTCGGCCAGTCTTGAGCTGCCGCGGCTGCTGATGCTGGCTGATCAGGAGGAGATTCGTCGCGGCGCCATCGATCGTGTGCGTGCGGTGCTGCGTCAGCGATCTGATCTTGATCAGCGTCTTGATGCGGTGATGGAGGGCTGGCGCCTCAGCCGTCTGCCCCGTATAGATCGCGACATCCTGCGGTTGGCGGTGGTGGATATTGAAGACTTCCGCACGCCGTCTGCCGTGGCCTGTAACGAGGCGGTGGAACTGGCCAACCGCTACAGCGATGAGCAGGGCCGCCGCATGATCAATGGTGTGCTGCGCCGCTTCATCACCTCCGGCGCCCCCAAGCGCTGATTCCCACCGGCCCGAGCGTCCCTCAGAGAGCGATGGTTTTCGACTGGTTCAGGCGTGGGCAGACCCCCGCGAACCCCCAGCCCGCCGCGCCGGAACCGGCGCCGGAGCCGGCTTCGGCCGAGGAGGCACCCGCTGCTGTGGCGCCGGAGCCGGTCGCAGCCCCCGAGCCCGTGAGTGCCTCGGCGCCGGCGCCTGGACCGCAGCCGGACGCCGCCGCCGCTGGCGTTGATCAGGACGCTCTGGAGTGGGCTCGCCAGGCCTATGCCCGTCTCAAGGCTCAGCAGGAGGCTGAACGCCAGGGGGTGCCATCGGTTGAGCTGGCTGAGCCGACCGCGCCGATGCCCGAGCCCGAGCCTGAACCTGGCCCTGAGACTGAGCCCGAACCCCAGCTTGAGCCCCAACCCGAACCGCCGCTGACGCCGCCTGCGCCCGCGGCCCCCTCGCTGCTCGAGTTGGCCGCCGCCCAGCGCGCTCAGCGGCAGCAGGAAATCCTCGAGCGCGCCATCGAGATTCCTGCGCCAGCGCCTGCCTCCATCCAGGCCGTTGCCGCCCCACCCCCCGAGCCGGTGTCACCCCCGGCCGATGCTTCAACCGATGAGGCTGTCCCGCAGCTCGGCGCCTTCGACAACGACTTCACCTGGTCGGCGGAGGTGCTCGCCGCCCAGGGCCGCCAGATTGAGGACATCTCCCTGGAGGAGATCGACTGGCTCGGCCGCCTGCGCCGCGGCATGGAGAAGACCCGCCGCAACTTCGTCACCCAGCTGCTCGACACCCTTGGCGACGATCCGCTCTCGCCCGAGGTGCTCGATGAGCTCGAGACCCTGCTCCTGCGCGCTGATGTGGGCGTGCAGGCCACCGATCAGGTGCTGGAGGCTCTGCGCCAGCGCATGAATCAGGAGGTGGTGGATCCGGCTGAGGGGATGCGCTTCCTCAAGGAGCAGCTCAAGGGTCTGCTCGATGCGCCGATCCAGGCCAGTGGAGCCCAGCTGCTGGCGCCTGAGCGCGGTCGCCTCAACGTTTGGCTGATGGTGGGGGTCAACGGTGTCGGTAAGACCACCACCCTCGGCAAGCTGGCCAACCTGGCGATCCGCAGTGGCTACAGCTGTCTGATCGCCGCTGCCGATACCTTCCGCGCCGCCGCCGTGCGCCAGGTGGAGGTGTGGGGCGAGCGCAGTGGCGTCACGGTGGTGTCCAACCCTTCGGCCAATGCCGATCCGGCTGCTGTGGTGTTCGATGCCATCGGCGCGGCCAAGGCCAAGGGCACGGACCTGGTTCTGGTCGATACCGCCGGTCGTCTGCAGACCAAGCACAACCTGATGGAGGAGTTGAGCAAGGTGCGCCGCATTGTCGACAAGCTGGCGCCCGAGGCGGTGGTGCAGTCGCTGCTGGTGCTTGATGCCAGTCAGGGGCAGAACGGTCTGAAGCAGGCGATGGCCTTCGCCCAGGCCGCTGGCCTCACCGGCGTGGTGCTCACCAAGCTTGATGGCAGCTCCCGCGGTGGTGTCGCCTTGGCGGTGTCCTCGGAGGCGGGATTGCCGATTCGCTTCATCGGCGCTGGTGAGGGCATTCGCGATCTGCGCCCCTTCAACAGCTTCGAATTTGTGGAGGCCCTGCTGTCCTCGTAGCCCCATGGCTCCTCGGGATTGCCGCATCGCAGTTGATCCCGTTCAGCGCGGCTATCTTGCGGGCACCTCCGCGGCCGCTCGTGAGCAGCAAGCCGCCCCCACGGCACATTGATCCCTCGCGCCAGACCCCGCCCGCTGTCGCGCAGGCCCCATCCCTCCTGGTGCCTCCGGCTGCCACGCCCTCGGCGCCGCCGCGGACGTCGGCGGCCATGGCATCGCTGCGTCAACTGCTCGACAGCCTCAGCCGCGAGCAGCGCCGCAATCAGCAGCTGCTGGCTTCGCTGGGTTTCGCCCTGCGCAGCTACACCAACCTCGGTCGCTTTCTGGAGCTGGTGCCAGTGCTGGCTGTCCGGCTGGTGGAGGCCGAGGCCGCAGTGCTGGTGGTCTTCCACCCCGATGGTCGCCTCTGGCGCGAGCAGTTGCACGCTGGTCCCCGGGGCGTTCAGGCGGAGCTGCTGCAGCGGTTGGCTGCTCTGAGCGATCAGGAGCTGCAGCAGGCCCCCGGTGAGGAGGCCGTGGCTGCCCTGCTCGATCGCTTGGTGCGCCGTCAGCTCGGTGAGCGGCCCGTCTTCGCCACCTCGGTGGTGGCCCGCAGCCGTGCCCGCGGACGCCTGTACGTGATCGGTGCCCGCAGCGGCTTCAGCTGGAGCGAGGTGCATCGGCTGCACATCCAGCTCCTGGCCGATCTCACCGGCGTGGCGATCGAAACCGAACAGCTGCAGCAGGAGGCGCGCCGCCATGAGCGGGTCGAGCGGCAGCTCTCGATCGGCGCCGAGATCCAGGCTCAGCTGCTGCCGGATCATCCGCCGGTGATCGATGGCGTTGAGCTGGCGGCCCGCTGCCGCCCCGCCTTTCAGGTGGGTGGCGATTACTACGACTTCATCCCCACCCGGCCCCAGTTGCTTGGCCGCCGCCGTGAACAGGGTCGATGGGCCCTGGTGATGGGTGATGTGATGGGTAAGGGTGTGCCCGCTGGCCTGTTGATGACCCTGCTGCGTGGCATGCTGCGCGCCGAGGTGCTCAGCGGCTTGCCGCCTGATCGCATCCTGCACGACCTCAACCAGCTGGCTCAGGAGGATCTGGCCCAGTCGCACCGGTTCGTGACGCTCTTCTATTCGGATTTCGATCCGCGCACGCGCCTGCTGCGCTATGCCAATGCCGCCCATAACCCGCCGCTGATCTGGCGGCGCCTGCGCCATGCCGTCGATCGTCTCGATGCCCCAGGACTCCTGATTGGCCTCCAGCCCGAGGCCCACTACGGCTGTGAGCAGATCGTGCTCGAGCCGGGCGATGTGCTGCTCTATTACACCGATGGTGTCACCGAGGCCTCGGGCCTCAATGGTGAACGCTTCGATGAGTTGCGGTTGGTGCAGGCTCTCCAGAGCGCCTGCCGTTCGGGGGTGGGTGCCCAGGGCATCCTCGATCAGCTCTATGCCCGTCTCGATCGCTTCGTCGGCTCTGATCGACCCCAGGAGGATGATGCCTCGATGGTGGTGCTGAAGGTGCGCGATGAAGTGACGCTGCCCCACCTCAACGGTTGAGCGGCAGGGGCCCGCGGCTCCGCCTGCCAAGCTGAGGCCAGCAGCGCGAGCGGGCCCGATGGCCGTGGATTCCTCCTCCTCCACCTGGAGTCAGCGGTTTGAGCAGGGGCTCCATCCCGCCATCGAGCGCTTCAACGCCTCGATCGGCTTCGACATCACGCTTCTGCAGGAGGACCTCGACGGCTCGATCGCCCACGCCCGCATGCTCGCCAGCACCGGCGTGATCAGTGCTGAGGAAGCGGAGCAGTTGGAGGCTGGCCTGGAGCAGGTGCGCGCTGAGGCAGCCGCCGGCAGCTTCAAGCCGGGCCTGGAGGATGAGGACGTGCACTTCGCCGTGGAGCGGCGCCTGATCGCCATCCTCGGCCCGCTGGGTAAGAAGCTGCACACCGGCCGCTCCCGCAACGATCAGGTGGGCACCGATCTGCGCCTGTGGCTGCGCCGTCAGATCGCGGCGATCGATACGGCGCTGGTGCGGTTTGAGCGGGCTCTGCTGGTCCAGGCCGAGGCCCACCCCGAGGTGATGATCCCGGGATACACCCACCTTCAGCGGGCCCAGCCGATCTGCCTGGCCCACCACCTGCTGGCCTACGTGGAGATGGCTGAGCGCGACCGCGCGCGGCTGCGTGATCTGGTCAAGCGGGTCAACATCTGTCCCCTTGGTGCCGCCGCCCTGGCCGGTACACCGGTGCCGATCGATCGCCGCCACACCGCTGCCGCTCTCGGCTTTGAGGATGTCTATGCCAACAGCCTTGATGCCGTCAGCGACCGCGACTTCGCGGTGGAGTTCAGTGCCGCCGCCAGCCTGGTGATGGTGCACCTCAGCCGCCTGAGCGAGGAGGTGATCCTCTGGGCCAGCGAGGAGTTTCGCTTTGTGAGCCTTACGGATCGCTGCGCCACCGGCAGCAGCCTGATGCCCCAGAAGAAGAACCCCGATGTGCCCGAGCTGGTGCGCGGCAAGTGCGGCCGCGTGTTCGGCCACCTGCAGGGGCTGCTGGTGATGATCAAGGGCCTGCCCCTCGCCTACAACAAGGACTTCCAGGAGGACAAGGAAGCCCTGTTCGATGCGGTGCGCACCACCCTCGACTGCCTCGAGGCGATGGCGATCCTGTTCGAGGAGGGCCTGAGCTTCCGGCCCGAGCGGCTGGAGGAGGCGGTGGCCTCCGATTTCTCCAA
>JBEBCC010000037.1:0-4469 GCA_041158125.1 Cyanobacteriota bacterium | reverse complement strand
GGCCCTCGCTCCAATCGCGGTAGTCCGAGAGCCAGAGGCTGAGGTGATGGCGCAGCAGCGGACCATGGCCCACGGCGATGGTGTTGATCGCCGGCAGCGCATCCATGCGCTTCATCGCCTGCAGCACGCTGCGGGCATTGGGCCCCATCAGGCAGTCGTAATAGAAGCGGAAGTCGGGCGCGATGGCGCCGGGGTCGACATCGAAAACATCCTCGGAGCAGTAGTGCAGGCCGAAGGCATCGCAGGTGTAGAGGATGCCGGTGCCGTGGTCGAAGGAGAAGATCGTGTCAGGCCAGTGCAGATTCGGCGCGCTCAGGAACTCGAAGCGATGGGCCACACCGCTGTCGGGGTTCGTGCCGAGATCGAGGCCATCACCGCTTTTGACAGCGCGACTGCGGAAGGGGCGGTGCACCTGGTTCTCAAGGAACTGGATCGCCACCTTGGAGGCCACGATCTCGATCTCAGGGTTGAGATCAAGCAGATGGCCGATCAGACCGGAGTGATCCGGCTCCGTATGGCTCACGATCAGGTAGTCGATCGTGCCCGGATCGATCTGCCCCTGCAGCAGCGGCAACCAGGTGTCCGCGAACTTGAGGTGGCTGCTGTCGATCAGGGCGATGCGCTCGCCGCGCACGAGGTAGCTGTTGTAGGTGGTGCCGTTGCGCAGGCCGAACTCAATGTCAAACCGGCTGCGCTCCCAGTCGAGCGAGCGGATCGTGGTGGTATCGGCGCCGATCAGCTGGCACTGCAGCGAGAGGCGGCCCGGGGTGGCGGCGACAGGCGCGGCTTCTGCAGTGTGAACAGCCATGAACCCAGCCCTCAGCGGCACCCGAACTGTAGGCAGGCCCCTGAGCAGGCTGGTCAGGCTGCTGCAGCCCTGACCAGCACAGGCGTGGGATGAAACGCCGACTGGCAGAATCGTGGATGCGTCACAAACTGAGCCGGCCGAGCCGAACCAGGAAATCTCACATCCAGCCCGGCATCCGCCCCCATGCGCAGGCAATGCGCGGATTCCTGCGGTAAAACGCACGCACTTGGCTGCAGATGCGTGGCACCGCGTCCCCTTGTTTCTGGGTTGGCTCTGACCGTGCTGGCGGTGAGCCCCGCCTTCGGTCAGGCACCTGGGAGCCTGAGTCCGGGCTTGCAACTCCAGCAACAGCTGCAGACGCCAACCGCAGCACCGACTCCACTACCCGATCGCCCCCTGCTGCCCGAGGAGAAACCTCCGGCTGAACCGGGAGAACCGAGCGATGGGCCACCAGCACCCACAGGCAGCCCCCAGGCCCGGATCCAGCTGGGTGAGGTGAGCTTCCGCGGCATCGTCGACCATGGCTACCGACCGGCCAACCTGCCCCGCATCTTTCAGCAGCTGCGCACGCGTTTCACGGCCATGGCCACGCGCACGGATCTGACCTGCGGCGATCTGCAGCAGGCGTCGATCGAAGCGAATCGTGAACTGAGCCGCCAGGGGTACATCACCAGCCTGGTCAAACCGGTGGCCAGGGGCACGACGACGCTGAGCCCGGAAAGCTGCAATCAGGCAGGCAGCGTCATTGATGTGACGATCGTTGCCAGCTTCATCGAAACGACGGTGCTGGAGGGGCGCAACGACGCCCTGGTGGCCTACGTGCGCAAGATGCTGCAGCCCCTGGTGGGTGGCACCAAGCCCAAGATCGTGTTCAATCAACAGGAACTGGAGCGTCAGCTGCTGCTGATGCGCAACTTCGGGGCCGTTGAAGTGACACCGGTGCTGCAGCGCGGCCGGCTGTTCGGGGGCACAGTGCTGACGGCCACGGTGGAGGCGATCCGGCCGAAGGCCAGCCTGCAATCCGACAACAACCTGCCGCTGCAGCTCGGCACCTGGCGCCTGGGCGCAACAGCCGAAGGGTATGTGCCCAGCGTTCAGCCGGTGTTCCTCTCCGCCAGCGGCAACAATGCCTTCTCGATCCCTGGAGGCTTCGCCGATGGCTTCGTGCTGGCGAGAACCCCCCTGGGCAATCAGGGCTGGCAGACAGACCTGCTCTGGGGCACCACCACGACCAGCTCCAAAGATCTGGTGGCGGGGCCAAACATCGGCCAGACCGGCGGCACCTCGAATCTGTGGTCTGTGGGGGCCAGCTACCCACTGCTGCTACGCCGCTACAGCATGTTGAGCGTGGGATTAAAAGGAACCCTGCAGAACAGCACGAACGATTACTTCTTCAACGGCCAACATATTGCGGATCTGAACACGGATAAAATTCGCGCCATTCGGCTCACCCTGGATGGCTACACCCAATCGCCGCCCACCGCCACCAAGCCAGGCAGCATCAGCCAGGTGGGGGTGATCCTGAGCCAAGGCTTCGGCGGACTCGGCAGCGCACTGGCACCGGGGGAGGTTCTCTCGAATCTCTATGGCGATGCCAATTTCACCACCGCACGCTTCAACCTCTCCCATACTCGCGAACTGCTGCGCAACAGCACTGGTACCAGCGTGACCCTGGCAACGCTGAAGGGCACCGCCCAGCTGAGCGGCTCAGGTGTACCCGTGCCCGAACAGTTCACCTACGGCGGCCCGTACTACGGCCGAGCCTTCAACAGCGTCTACATCCTGGGCGACGAAGGCTGGGCAGGATCCTTTGAGCTGGGGCAGCGTTTTCTGGTCAACAGCGGCCGCCAGACCCTCAGCCTGATGCCCTTCGCCTGGTACGACTATGGCTACACGAGCTACCGCGAGGGCTCCTGGCCTCTGCAGAACAATTCGGCAGGCACCTACGGCATCGGCGCGCGAGGCTCGGTGCTGGGAGGCATCAGCAGCTTCGAACTGGGCTGGGGCATCCCCTCCAGCAACACGATCCAGACCAGCCGCATCGGCGCCAGCAACAGCATCGTGTACTTCAAGATGCGAGTGGGATTTTAAAAAGCGAACGGCTCCGTCAGGATCTGCGAACGCCAGCGCCGAAATGTCCAATGCAATACAACAAAACCGTTGATTGACGGGCTGAATCTGGCCTAGGCCGCCTGGGGATTCAACGAACAACTGCCACTACCCGGCACATCCTTGGGGACGAGCACCCCCCCTTCGAGCAACAAGGCGAGAACCACAATTCCCAGAACAAGACAACTGCGGCAGGCGCCAAGGTCGGGCCGCTCCATGGCCTTGAATCATGCTGAAATGCGTTCAGCCACTGTCCAGCACCCAGTCTTGATGCCTACACTTGGCTGACGCCAAATGCGGGCAGATGGACAGGCTTAATACCTACTCTCGCAAGGGGAAGCTGGTCTCCCTGCTCGCCCTGATCGCCGGCCTCACGCCAGGAGCTGCGCTGGCCCTGCCTGAAGGCCTGGAGGTGCGCGGAGGCTCCATCAGCGTCAACCAGCCGGATGCAACCACCCTGGTGATCCAACAGGGCACGCAACGGGCGGCCGGCGATTGGCGCAGCTTCAACATCGGCGCTGGTGAGCGCGTCAACATCCAGCAGCCCAGTGCCAGCAGCCTGATGCTGGCCCGCGTCAGCGGCGGAGTGGGCACGGAGATCTTCGGCCAGCTGAATGCCAACGGCGCGCTGCTGCTGCTCAACCCCCACGGCGTTCTGATCGGCCCAGGCGCGGTGATCAACACCGCCAGCTTCGCCGCCGGCACGCTGACTGCGGATCCGAACCAGTTCATGCAGGGCGGAGCTCTGACCCTGCAGCCTTTGACCGGTGCACCAGCGGATGCCGCTGTGATCAACCGGGGCACCATCTCGGTGAGCGATGCCGGCCTGGTGGCGCTGGTGGCGCCGCAGGTGATCAACGAAGGGCTGATCCATGCCCGCCTGGGCACGATCCAGTTGGCAGCTGGCACGGCCGCCACCCTGGATCTCAGCGGCGATGGCCTGCTGCAGGTGGCGCTGGATCCAGCGGCCAGTGGCGCTCTGCTGAACCAGGGGCAGCTCAAGGCGCAGATGGTGCGGATCGGCGCGGCTGAAGCACAGGCCCTGATCCATGCGGCAGTGAACCTCGATGGCCTGGTGGAAGCGCGGGGTGCTGACGACAGCGGCGGCACGATCGTGGTGGCCAGCGCCGGCGACGTGATCGTGAAGGGTCAGCTGGATGCCAGCGGCGGCGCAGCGGCCAGCGGCGGCAACGTGAAACTGCTCGGCAACCGCGTGGCGCTGCTGGATCAGGCGCTGGTGAATGCCAGCGGCGGCACGGGCGGCGGTGAAGTGCTGATCGGCGGCAACAAGCTGGGACAAGGACCGGAACCGAATGCCACCGTGGCGGTGATGGCCCCCGGCTCGCAGGTGCAGGCGGATGCGCGGGTCCAGGGTGATGGCGGCCGCGTGATCCTGTGGAGCGATGATTACACCGGCTTCTACGGCACAATCTCCGCTCGTGGCGGCAGCAACGGCGGCAACGGCGGCTTCGTGGAAACATCCTCGAAGCTGAATCTGCAGGCGCAGGGCAGCGTGGAGGCAGGAGCTCCGCTGGGACAAGGCGGACTTTGG
>JBEBCC010000036.1:0-4699 GCA_041158125.1 Cyanobacteriota bacterium | reverse complement strand
GGCCGGCTGATCGAGGACAACGGCCGCCGCCTGCGACTGTTCGAAGTGGCAGCCCGCAGCATCACCCTGCCGCTGGCCGAGGAGGTGCGTTTCAAGGCCTGGAGCCTCGACGGGCGCGTGCCCGGCCCCACCCTGCGGGCGCGCCAGGGCGAGCGTGTGCGGGTGGTGTTCCACAACGGCGACAGCACCTCCCACAGCCTCCATTTCCACGGCGTGCACACCGCCGCCATGGATGGCATCGAGCCGGTGCTGCGGGGGCGCACCGCGATCTATGAGTTCGATCTGCCCCGCGCCGGGTTGTACCCCTACCACTGCCATGTGGCGCCGGTGAGCCGCCATGTGGGCAAGGGGCTCTACGGCTTGCTGGTGGTGGATCCGCCCACGCCGCGGTCTCCCGCCGATGAGCTGGTGCTGATCATGGGCGGCTACGACCTCAACAACGACGGCCGCAATGAGCTCTATGCCTTCAATGGCATCCCTGATGCCTACATGCACCAGCCGATCCGCATCCGTCAGAACGCCCTGGTGCGGCTGTATCTGCTCAACATGACCGAACTGGAGTCTCCGCTCACCTTTCACCTGCACGCCAACGAGTTCCGAATCGTGGACACAGGCAGCGAACCCGGCGGCGGCACGATCAGCGATGTGGTGACGCTGGGGATGGCGGAGCGCCGCATCCTGGAGTGCCGCTACCCGTTCCCGGGCCGCTACATGGTTCACCCCCATCAGGATCCGATCGCCGAGCGGGGCTGCATGGGCTTCTTCGAGGTGGTGCCGGCCTGATCCGCTGCCACGGCCGAGTTGGTGGGGGTGCACACGACAACGGCGTCATCGGAGTGTGCCATTGGTGACGCACCGTCGTTGCATCCCGCCATGGATGAACCGGGTGGCACCGGAACAATGGATCCTGCTGCCCGTCTGCCGTGTCCCGAGCCCCCCGCGCCATCGAGCTGTTTCTGAGCCTCGGCCTGGTGGCGGCCGCCGGTGCCCCCGTTGTGGCGGCGCCTGAGGCCAGTGCTCAGCATCAGCAGCACACGCAACCCAGCCCACTCGCCCAGGGCGGTGCAGGGGGTGAAGGCGGTGAAGGTGGTGAAGGCGGTGAAGCCCACCACAGCCCGGCCGTCCGCACCGACGCGGAGGTTCTGGTGGTGCTCGCCCAGATGCAGGGACACCTGCTGGTGGCGCAGGAGCTGCTCAGCCGTGGCGAGGCCCAGGCTGCCGAACCGCATGTGGGCCATCCGGTTGATGAGCTTTACGGTTCGCTTGAGGGCGTGATCGCCACAGGGCGCCTGCAGCCGTTCCGGGACAGCCTCGAAGGGTTGCGCCAGCAGGTGCGGCTGGCCCCTGCATCCCCCGCTACCGCTCAGAAACTGGCGAAGGCCCAGCAGGTGCTCCAGGCTGCCACCACAAGCGTGGCCCCTTCGCTGAACAGCCAGCCCCCGTTGTTGCTCGCCGTGACCCGTCCGCTGGCGCTCAGCGCCGCCAGTGAATACGAGGCCGCAGTGGCGGACGACCGCATCGCCGAGACGATCGAATACCAGGACGGCCGCGGCTTCCTGCTGCAGGCCCAGCGCCTGCTGCGTCAGGCGATCACGGCCACCCCAGCCACGGCCGCCGGCGTGCAGCCGGCCCTGAGCCGGATCGAGGCGATGCTCCGAGCATTCCCGAGCCCTGTGCCGCCCCAGCGGAGCGTGCTCAGCGTCAGCCAGCTCAAGAGCCTGGCCAGCTCGATCTGATCACGCCACCGCGCTCCATGCCGTCGCGCTGGGACCGCCCCCCGCCAGCCATCCCATGCAGACCGTCGGCCCGGTTGTGTCCGCTTCTGGTCAGGGCGGTTGGTCCGCGCTGCAGCAGGCTGGTTGCGTGCCCGACCCCCCATGCCCCAATCCACCCTTGAGCGGCCCCATCTCCTCGCCCTCACCAGCCGTCCCGATCAGCCCTCCGCCGGTGCCGGTGATGGTGGTCGCGGTTTCGGCGGCAGTCGCCGATCGGCCGCCCGCAGGCGGTCGGCTGGGCGTCAGCGCCGTGGCGGCCTGAGCAAGGGCGACTGGGGGCCCCTGGGCAAGCATCCAGACCTGGAGGCGATCGTCGCCCGCCAGCGCCTGCAGCTGCCCCGCTCCGGGCGGCTGACGGCTGCACAGGTGAACCAGGCCTGGAAGCGCTGCGCCGCTGAGCATCACCCCGACCGCGGCGGTGAGCACCAGGCGATGCAGCTGGTGAATGGCGCCCGCGATCTGCTGCTTGGTCGTGATCGCGCCTGATCTGCACAGGCCGCACCGGCGAGATCCTGCAGCCAGCCAGGCTGCCGAGGTCGCCCATAATCCGCTCCAGGCGAGGGCGACCCTCGTGCCCCCCCATCTGAGCCATGCGACTCCTCGCCCCGGCTGCGCTGCTGGTTCTGCTGGCCTTCTTCGCGGCGGCGGAGTTTTCGTTGATCCGGCTGCGGCCCACCCGTGTGCAGTTGCTGGCGGCCGATGGCTGTGCGGGGGCCGCGGCGGTGGCGCGGCTGCAGCGCCGGCTGCGGCGGGCTCTGGTGGCCACCCAGCTGGGCATGACCCTGGCCCTGATCGCCCTGGGCTGGAATGGCCGCGACCTGGCCGAGCGCCTGGTGGATGTCGCGCCTCTGACGGCGGTGCCGCAGGTCTGGCTGGATGCCGCGGTGTTTCTGGTGCTGGTGCTGGTGGCCACCCTGCTCGGTGGCCTGCTGCCCAAGGCCTGGGTGCTGCATCGTCCGGAGGCGACGGCGCTGCGATTGGCACCGCTGCTTGAGGCCCTTGGCGGCAGCCTGGCGCCACTGTTGCTGGTGATCGAGCGGTTTGCCGATGGTCTGCTGCGGCTGGTGGGGCTGCCGCGCCACTGGGATCAGCTGGTCCCAGCCCTCACGGCCGGTGAGCTCGAGACCCTGATTGAGTCCAATAGCGTCAGCGGCCTGATGCCGGATGAGCGCGACATGCTCGAAGGCCTGTTCTCCCTGCGCGACACCCAGGTGCGTGAGGTGATGGTGCCCCGCTCCGGCATGGTGACCCTGCCGCTGGATGTGCGCTTCGCGGAGCTGATGGAGGCGGTGCATGACACCCACCACGCCCGCTTCCCGGTGATCGGCAGCTCCCTCGATGATGTGCGCGGCCTGCTCGACCTGCGTCGCCTGGCCGAACCGATTGCCAAGGGCCTGCTGCAGCGTGATTCGCCCCTGGCTCCCTACGTCACGCCGGTGATCACCGTGCAGGAGACCACCCCGCTGGCAGAGCTGTTGCCGGTGATCCGCGGCGGTCAGCCGCTGCTGGTGGTGGTGGATGAGCACGGTGGCACCGAGGGGCTGGTCACCATTGCTGACCTCACCAGCGAAATCGTTGGCGAGGAGGAGGATCCCGATAACCCGGGCGATGACGATCTCCAGCAGCTGCAGGAGCACAGCTGGCTGGTGGCTGGAGATCTGGAGATCTATGAGCTCAACCGCGAGCTCGGGCTGCAGCTGCCGGAATCCGACGAGCACCACACCTTGGCCGGCTTCCTGCTCGAGCGGCTGCAGCACATTCCGGCTCCGGGTGAGAGCCTGCGCTGGCGCGGTCACCAGTTCCAGATCATGGCGATGGATGGCCCGCGGATCGATCGTGTGGAGATCACCCGCCGCCCCTCGGAGCCGGCCGCAGGCGATGACGGCCAGGGCGGCGACAGCCCCTGATCGCCGCGGCGCTGCTGCGCCATCGCTGATAATTGCGCAGCTCTGCTGCCAACGCCATGAAGCCGGTCCGCGTTGGAGTCATCGGCATCGGCAACATGGGCTGGCACCACGCCCGTGTGCTCAGCCTGCTGCGCGATGCCGAGCTGGTGGGTGTGGCGGATCCCGATCCTGAGCGCGGTCGCCTGGCGGTTGAACAGTTCGGCTGTCGTTGGTTTCCCGACTACACCCAGATGCTCGACCAGGTGGAGGCGGTCTGCATCGCTGTGCCCACCTTGTTGCATCACCGCGTTGGCATGGCCTGCTTCCAGGCCGGTGTGCACGTGCTGATTGAGAAGCCGATCGCCGCCAGCCAGGAGGAGGCGGCAGAGCTCATCCAGGCTGCCGAAACCGCTGGTCGGCTGCTGCAGGTGGGTCACATCGAGCGCTTCAACCCGGCTTTCCGCGAGCTGGTGAAGGTGGTGGCCAATGAGGAGGTGGTGGTGCTGGAAGCCCGGCGCCACAGCCCCAACCCTGATCGCGCCAACGATGTGTCGGTGGTGCTTGACCTGATGATCCACGACATTGACCTCGTGCTTGAGCTGGCCGGTGCGCCGGTGGTGCGGTTGGCAGCGGCCGGTGGCCGCAGCGCTGAGGGCCCGATCGACTATGTGAACGCCACCCTGGGCTTTGCCAATGGGGTGGTGGCCAGCCTCACCGCCAGCAAGATGGCGCACCGCAAGATCCGCAGTCTCAGTGCCCACTGCCGCAATGCGCTGGTGGAAACCGACTTCCTCAACCGCACCCTCCACATCCACCGCCGTGCCCACGAATCGGTGAGCGCCGACCATGGCGAGCTGGTGTATCGCTCCGACGGGGTGATCGAGGAGGTGAGCACCACTTCAATCGAGCCCCTCTATGCCGAGCTGGAACACTTCCTGCGCTGCGTGCGCGGCGAGGAGAAGCCGGCGGTGGATGGCCTCCAGGCGTCCCGGGCCCTGCAGCTGGCTGATCTGATCGAGCAGTGCGTTGAGCAGCCCA
>JBEBCC010000035.1:0-4081 GCA_041158125.1 Cyanobacteriota bacterium | reverse complement strand
ACGGCGTCAGCGGCTCCGAAGGCGGCATCAACACCAACAATTTTGCCGAGAGCGAGCTCGAAAAGGCCTGATCGCCAAATTCACCCTCCAGGAGTCTTGCCGGTAGGGCTGCACCCGTAGCTACCGCCCGCGTCACCTGAAGTGGATATTTCTGAGGATCAGCGCCACATCCAAGGCCAAAACCCGGATCCAGCTCCCTTCAGCCGATTCCGTTGATCCAACGGATCAGGATTCATCCTGTGGTCTGTAGCTGGTGTGACAGCCCAATCCCCGGTCCTTGATGAGGACTGGGGATTTTTTGATCCACATGGGAGGCAGGGCCGAAACGGCAGCAGAACACAGCCCATGGCAGTCTGAGGGCCCCGCAACGCCGACAGCCGCGTGCCCGAACTTCCAGAGGTGGAAACCGTGCGACGCGGCCTGGAGCGCCAGCTGCAGGCTTTCCAGATTGAGCGGGTGGAGGTGCTCCGCCAACGGGCAATCGCCTGGCCGCCGGATCCTGAGCTGTTCTGCGCAGCGCTGCGCGGCACCCGGGTCGGCGACTGGAGCCGCCGTGGCAAATACTTGTTGGCCTCCCTGGAACAGGCGGGGGAGGATGCCGGCCACTGGGGCATTCACCTACGCATGACCGGCCAGTTCCTCTGGCTGCCGGTCGCTCAGGAGCCGTGCCGGCACACGCGGGTGCGTCTCTGGAACACCGCCGGCGAAGAGCTGCGCTTTGTGGATACCCGCAGCTTCGGCCAGATGTGGTGGGTGCCACCGGGCCAGCCGCCCGAAACGGTGATGACCGGCCTGCGCCGACTCGGACCAGAACCCTTCAGCGAAGGCTTTTCACCTGAGCATCTGCGCGAACGCCTGGCCGGCAGCAGCCGACCGATCAAAACCGCCCTGCTCGATCAGGCGCTGGTGGCCGGCGTCGGCAACATTTACGCCGATGAATCGCTGTTCCTGAGCCGGATCGCTCCCCACACCGCCAGCGGCCGCGTCAGTGCCGCACAACTGGAGGCCCTGCATGGAGCGCTGGTGGACGTCCTTCACACCAGCATCGGCGCAGGCGGCACAACCTTCAGCGACTTCCGCGACCTGACGGGGACCAACGGCAACTACGGCCATGCCGCCTGGGTATACCGCCGCACCGGCCAGCCATGCCGCGTCTGCGGCACCCCCATCCGCCGCGATCGCATCGGTGGCCGCAGCAGCCACTGGTGCGCGCAATGCCAGGGCAGATGATGGAGTCCGTTCCGCATCCCCCGTTGGTTGCCGTGCCCCATCCCTTCGCCACGGCTCTTACAGACGCCATGGTGGACATCCACCGCCGTGGCTGGTGTGACGGCACCGGCGGCAACTTCAGCTGCGTCATGGAGCGACAGCCCCTGCGGCTGCTGATGGCACCCAGTGGCGTGGACAAGGGCCGGGTGCAGCCAGATGCGCTGATCACGGTGGATGGGAGCGGCAGCGTCGTGGACGGCAACGGCAAGGCAAGCGCTGAAACCGCCCTGCATCTGGCGATCGTGCAGACCTGCGGCGCCGGGGCGGTGCTGCATACCCACTCTCAGGCCGGCACGCTGCTGTCGCAGTGGGTGCTGCGGCGGGATCCCGTGACCAGGGCCAGCGGGGAAGGCCATCTGGAGCTGAGGGATCTGGAGATGCTCAAAGGACTGGAGGGGTTCAGCAGCCATGACTGCGTCGTCCGCGTGCCGGTGCTCGCCAACGACCAGACGCTGCCGCGCCTGGCAGCCCGGGCGCTACCAGTGCTGGCCAATGCCCCCCACGGCCTGCTGATTGCTGGCCATGGCCTATACGCCTGGGGCTGCGACCTGCAGACGGCCCGGCGCCACCTGGAAATCCTGGAGTTCCTGCTGGAGCAGTACTGGCGGCAGCTGCTGCTGGAGGCGATGCTCACTCCGGCTCAGGCCTCAGCCGGCACCGTTGTCGACCAGTCTGGGCGCGACAACCTGGCTGAGGCGCCAGCCGGCACCTGAACAACCGCTCGCAGCCGTCTGACAGCCGAAGCCATCCATCTCATCCAGCACAGCACACCGCCGGCAGCGGCGGCCCGCCACCTCCCATCTGCGTCTGCGGCCATGCCCATCACCCATCTCCTGCTCGACATTGAGGGCACGACCTGCCCGGTGAGCTTTGTGGCGGAGGTGCTGTTTCCCTATGCGCGCGAACGGTTGCAGGACTTCCTGGCGGAGCACGCGGCCGAACCAGAGGTGGCCGCCCTGGTGAGCGCGACCCAGGCACGCTGGCAAGCCGATACGACCCCAGCAGCGTGCACCCTCCTGCAGCGCTCGCGAGTCACGGCCACAGGCGGCGGCATGGAACCGCCTGACACTGCGGCCCGACAGGCCGCTCTGGCCGTGGTGCCCTACCTGCAATGGCTGATTGACCATGACGTGAAGGACACAGCCCTCAAAGATCTCCAAGGGCGAATCTGGGCCAGCGGCTACGCCAGCGGATCGATCGTGGCGCCGGTCTTCAACGATGCAGCGGCAGCGCTGAAGCGCTGGCATGCCCAGGGACTGATTCTGGCGGTGTATTCGTCCGGCTCGGTGCCAGCTCAGCAGCTGCTCTATCGCCACACCCAGGCGGGAGATTTATCGACGTTGTTCAACCACTGGTTCGACACCCGCAGTGGTGCGAAGCAGGCCGTGAGCAGCTACCAGGCCATCTGCAGCGCCATGGGCTGCCAACCGGAGGCGGTTCTGTTCATCAGCGATTCAGTGGCTGAACTTCGGGCAGCGCAGCAGGCGGGTCTGTCTGTACTGTTCAGCGATCGCGACGGCAACCCCGGCCGCGACAGCGGCCCGTTTGAGAGGATCAGCGATTACAGCAGGCTCACCATCAGCCATGGCACTCACGGACCATAACCAGACGATCCTCAATCTGAACCAGGCGATGCTGGAAAGCGTCGTACGCGGCGACTGGGAAAGTTATGCCAAGTTCTGCAGCAACGATCTGAGCTGCTTTGAAGCTGAAACCAACGGCGTTCTGGCTGAAGGTCTGCCTTTTCATCGCTACTACTTTGAGCTTCCGGGCGCTGACAATGGGGCTCCATGTCCTATCAACGTGTCGATGGCACGCCCGCATCTGCGCTGGCTGGGAGATGACGCAGTGGTGCTGAGCTACACCCGCCTCACCCAGCGGCTCCAGAACGGTGCCCCTGTCACGGCCAGCTGCTGTGAAACCCGCATCTGGCAACACATCGATGGCAGCTGGAAACAGGTCCACGTCCACCGCTCCTAAGACAACCGGCCGGCTCAAGCGATCGGATTTACTGGCTTGAGCCGGCCTCCAGTGCGGAGGAGCCTCACCGCATAGTTCGAGAGTCCCCACGAACCGAGATCAGTTGCCGCCGGCCTGGCCCGACAGCAGCGAGCGGCAGGTGCCTACAAGCCCTTCAAGCCTCAGCGTTCAATCGGACAGTCGCAGCAGCCAGGGCCGCGCCGCAGCAGCCCGCAGGCATGCGGCCCCAGCACCGCGTTCCACAGGCAACCAGCGGCTGCAGCGGCCCGCCGAGCAGCGCCGGAGCAAGCAGCACGCGCCAACAAGAAAGCCACCCCGCAGGGTGGCTTTCTGATCTGCTCAGCAGTGCAACAACTCCCCTACAGAAGAATTGCTACCTGATGGTCAGAAGCTATTGGAGCAAAAGTTTTAACCTGGCATCGACCTATTTTCTCAGGGGGCAACCCCCCAACTATCGTCGGCGCTGCAGCGTTTCACAGTCGAGTTCGAGATGGATCGAAGTGGTTCCACTGCGCTATGGACACCAGGAAAGCTCTTGCTCTCAGGTTGAACCCTGAGAACTGCATAGGTTACCGCTCGACAGCACCACTGCTTGCGCAATAGCACTGCCGATTAGCTCTGGATTGATAAAGCTCTGCCGTTTTTCACATGCATGCCCGACAGCAATCGTCAAGGCCTACATGTTAAATCCGGCATTCTGAGAACCTGAGTTTTGGTCAAGCCCTCGGTCTATTAGTACTCCTCTGCTTCACGCATTACTGCGCTTCCACATAGAGCCTATCAACGGGTGTTCTGCCCGTGACCTTACTGGCTAACGCCATGGGAATACTCA
>JBEBCC010000034.1:0-40387 GCA_041158125.1 Cyanobacteriota bacterium | reverse complement strand
CGGGCTGCCGTGATCGGCCGCGGTCCCCGCTCGGCCTACGGCCACGGATTGGCTCCATGTCAGCCCCTGCCTTGAACCAGGGGCCGCGCGTGCGGCGCCTGCTGATCGCCGGGAGCCCCTGGTCTGATGCAGTGCTCACAGCCGGTGATCGTCTTCAGAGCTCAACGATCGGATCTGTGCGGAACAACCCGCCAACGCAACCCTGCCCACCCCGTCAGCGTGGCGACGTTGCCATCGCGATGGTCTCCGCCGGGCCATGGCACCATGCCCTGATGAACGAATCTTCACAACGCGGGCGCTGGGTGGCGATCCTCACCGGCGCGATTTCAATCGCGATTGCCGTGGCCTATCTGGCCCTGATCACCGTGCTCGATGCCCGCGGCCCGCTGCAGCCGCCGCCGCCTGAGGCCCTCGGCCTGCAGGCTCCCGCCCTCAGCCCCCTGGTCGTGGCGGCAGCTGACCCTGCTGCGTCCGCTGCTGCAGGGGTTCCACCACGCGGCTGAGCGCGGCCTCGAGGAAGCTGCGCACCGCTGCATCACGGCGGTTCAGGTCGTACTGGCGCTGAACCACCTCCTGCATGCCGCCATCGCCCCAGTCCTGGTCCTGGCTGAAATACGTGATGAAGCTGCGCCCCGCCACCCGCGTCAGCCAGGCGGCGCCCACTGCCTGCACCGCCCGGCTCAGCAGCAGCGCCGGCAGCGACAGGCTCAACGCCGTACTGATCAGGCTCAGGCCCCCCTTGATCACGCCCAGGCTGGCCAGCGTGCGCCCCACGCATACCGCCAGCTCCTGCGCTGCTGATTTGCTCAGGTTCACCCCATAGATCCGGCCGATCTCCACAACCATCTGCGCGTTCACAGCCGCCGTGGCCAGCAGGTCCACCCCAGGCAACGGTGTCACGGCCAGCACCCCGGCGCTGATCCAGGCGTAGCGCTCCACAACGCCCTCGGCATCGCTGCACCGCTGGGCCGCAAGCAGTTGCCGCCCCGCCTCCGACAACCTCCGGCTCTGCATCAGGATGTTGTCGGCGATGAGCTCCTCACCATCGCTGTGCAGCACCTGGGCGATTCGGCGCAGCAGGGCATCGATCTCCGGCGGTGGTTGCAGCGGCTTGCCGCCGGGCCGTGGCAGCGATTGTGGCGCTGCGCTGGCTGCCAGCACATCCTCCGCTGCGATCCGACCCTGGCTCCGGCGGCGCAACAGCGCCAGCAGGCGCCGCTCCTCCTCCTGGCCGCGCAGGTCCGCCTTGTTCAGCACCAGCAACAACCGCTTGCCCAGCGCCGCCAGTGCATCGAAGACCTCCAGCTCCGCCGCCCGCAGGTCGCCATCGACAACCAGCAGCAGTAGATCCGCCTGCGCCGCCTGCCGACGCGCCAGCTGCTCCCGCTGCCGCCCAGCCTCGCCTGCCTCCAGGATGCCCGGCGTATCCACCAGCCGCAGCCCGCGCCGCAGCCCATGCAGTCGCAGCCGGTAGCTGGTGCAGGTCTCGGTGGACCCCATCGCCGCTCCCACCTCGCCCACCACATCGTTCAGCACGGCGCGGATCAGTGAGGTTTTGCCCGAGGAGCCCACGCCGAAGATCACCAGCACCAGATCGCCGCGCTCCAGTTCTTTCGCGACCCGCTGCCGCTCCTGCTGAAGCGCCTGACGCTGCACGTCGTCGCGGATGCGCTTCAGCAGTGCATCGATCGCCTCCAGGTTCTGCTGGGCCGCGTCCTGGCGGTTGCCGGGAGGTGATGGTGCTGGTTGTCGCCCCAATGGCTGATTCTCGTTGCGGCGCCAATCGCTCAGCCAGGGCCAGGCCAGCCGCGCCACCAGCAGCGTCGCACCGCCGAACAGCAGCAGCAGAAACGGCCCCACCAGCCAGCTCGGCAGCAGGTAGCTCAGCTGCCAGATCAGGTTGTTCACGGCCTGCAGCACCACCGTCAGCACCACCACCGTGACCAGCGCGGCAACGAGCCAGATCCATGGGCGTGTAGGTGGTTTCACAGGCGTGACCGGGGCGTCAGGCTGCCCTGGCCCGCCGCTCGGATGATGTCGCCCCACAGCTCCGCTGCCAGGGCGCTGCTGGATCGGGTGGGGCGGTTGTCGTCGTTGCCCAGCCAGATGCCGATCGTCCAGTTGCGCTGCGGCTCATAGCCCACGAACAGCAGATCGCGGCCGTCGTTGGTGGTGCCGGTTTTGCCGCCCTCCGACCCGCCCAGGGAGGCAGCTGTCCCGGTGCCCCGGTCCACCACATCCCGCAGCAGAGCCTGCATGCGCCGCGCTGTCTCCCGACTCAGCACGCGCCGGCCTGGGTTGAGCGCTGTGCGGCTGTTCCCGCCGGCGCTGCTGCGGCCCTCGGCATCGCTCAGCTGGCGAATCGTGGTGGGCGCATGCCACACACCATCGTTCGCCACCGCCGCGTAGGCGGCCGTGAGCTCCAGCAGACGGCCCTCCGCCTGGCCCAGCACCAGCCCCGGCACTGGCTCAAGCGGCGTGCTGATCCCCAGCCGCCGCGCCATCGCCGCCACCTGCTCCAGCCCCAGCCGCCGCGCCAGCCGCAGCGCCGCGGTGTTGCTCGAACTGGCGAAGGCACTGCGCAGGCTCAGCTGGCCGCCGCAAGCGCTGCTGAACGCCTGGCCGCCCCACTCCAGCGGGCCGCAGTTCACGGGATCGGTGGGCTGGGCGCCCCGCTCCAGTGCCGCCAGGTAGGGGAACAGCTTGAAGGTGCTGCCACTCTGGCGCAGAGCCATGCTGGCCCGGTTGTACTGGCTGCGGCTGTAGTCGCGGCCGCCGGCGATCGCCAGGATGCCGCCGCTGCGGCTGTCGAGCACCACCACCGCCCCCTCGCCCACGGCCGGGCCACTGGCGTTCAGAAGCCGCTGCAGCCGCCGCTCCACCACCTCCTGCAGCAGCGGATCGAAGTGGGTGCTCACCAGGAAGTTGCCCTCCGCTGCCACCTCAGCCCCCACCAGTGTCGCGAGATCGCGGTGCACCTGATCGGTGTAGAAAGGCGTTGGCCGCAGCGCGCCTGTGTGGCCAGTGCTGCCGCCCTGGCCAGCCCTGCTGCAGGCGCTGCTGGCCAGGGTGATTGGCCGGCGGCGCGCCTGGCGGGCGGCCTCGGCGCTGAGCCGGCCACTATCGACCATCTTCAGCAGCACCTGCTGGCGCGAATCCAGGGCAGCCTGTGGATTGCTGCATGGGTTGTAGCCATTCGGTGACGGCAGCAGACCCACCAGCAACGCCGCCTCCGCCACGGTCAGCTGGCTGGCGGGTTTGGCAAACAGCTCCCGGCTCGCATCTTCAAAGCCCCAGCCCACCCCCAGATACACCCGATTCAGGTAGCTCAGCAGTAGCTCGCCCTTGCTGTGGCGCGCCTCCAGCTGCAGCGCCACCAGCAGCTCCCGCAACTTCCGGTCGAGCGAATCGCCCTGCCCCACCTGCTCCGGGTAGAGGCTTCGGGCCAGCTGCTGCGTCAGGGTGCTGCCCCCTTCACGCACCCGGCCCCCCAGCAGGTTCACCAGCAGCGCCCGGCCTGTGCCGATTGGATCCACGCCTGGATGCCACCAGAAGCGACTGTCTTCACTGGCCAGCAGAGCATCGATCAGCACCGCCGGATAGGCCGCCAGGCTGCGCTGCTCTCGGTTCTGACCCGATTCGGCGGCGTTCATCGGTCGGTTCTGGCCGTCGTAGAGCAGCAGCGGCCCGCGACGTTCCGCCAGGGCATCGCGAAGCGGCAGCTGCAGGCTCGCCAGAGCCAGCAGCGCCAACCCCAGCGTTGCGGCGCCCGCCAGCAGGGCGCTGCCGGTGCGGCCCAGTGCCCGCCGCCGCCGACCCTCCGCCTGTTCAAATCGCAGCCAAGGGGCTTCGCCCTCGCCGCCGGGCGGTGCCAGCTCCACCCGGTCGCCATCGAGCAGCAGCAGCTCCTGAACCCGGCGGCCGCGCCACCAGAGCCCGTTGGTTGAGCGCTGATCACACAGCAGCCAGCGGCCGCCGCGCCGCTCCAGCCGTGCGTGCGTTTTGCTCACCGCCGCGGCACTGCAGCGGATCTCGGCATCCTCAGCGCGGCCGATCCGATACAGGTCCCCCAGCAGCGGCAGCTGGTGCGTGTCCTGACCGCCGTCGCCCCAGTGCAGTTGAGCCGCTGCGGGCCTTTCAGCGTCTGGCCGCGCCATGTTGCTGCCACCAATCGAGCACCAGGCAGGCCACGGCCAGGTTGATCGCCACATCGGCGCCATTGAAGATCGGGAACTGGATCGGCACCAACTCCAGGAAATCCACCACCTGCCCCAGCCGGAAGCGGTCGATGCCGTTGCCGATCGCGCCCCCCAGCAGCAGCCCCAACCCCAGCATCTGCAGCTGTCGCAGCGGACCGGCCATCTGGATCCACAGCGCCAGCCCCACCGCCACCGCGGCGCTCACCAGACCCAGCAGCAGCGTGTTGCCGGTGAGCATGCTGAAGGCGGCTCCGGTGTTGAACACCAGCTGCTGCTGCAGCAGTCCCGGCAGCAGCGGTTGCACGCCGCGTCCAGTCAGATGTTGCAGCGCCCAGAGCTTGGTCAGTTGATCTACGGCCACCACCACGGCGGCGACGCGGTATGCAGGCGCGATCTTCACGATTCCACCAGCAGCAGGCGGCGCAGCGGCAGCGCCAGCACCGCCACGGCGCAGCACAGCAGCAACTGCGGGATCAGCGGGCCAATGCTGTAGCTCACCAGCAGTTGCGGCAGCTGTCCGCCCCAACGGCCCACCAGAGCTCCTAGCAACAGGTTGGCCAGGCCGCACAACTGGAGCACCGCCACGCCCAGCACCGCCGCCAGGGTGAGGTTGAGCAGTTGATCCATGCCGGGTTGGCGGGCCAGTCGGCCACTCACCCAGGCCGCCGGCAGAAAGCCAGCCAGGTAGCCGAAGCCTGGATCCAGCAGGTAGGCCACGCCGCCGCCGCCGTGGAACACCGGCAGCTCGATCAGCCCCAGGCTCAGATAGGCACATCCAGCCAGCATCGCCGCCCGCGGACCGCATACCAGCGCCGTGAGCAGCAGTGCCGGCACCTGAAGGGTGATGGGCAGCGGAATCAGGCTCAGGCCGGCCGGGCCCGGGCTCGGGAAGGCCGCCTGAATCAGGCCCCCCGTGAGGATCAGCAGCAGCCCGGCGATGGCACCGCTCCAGTTGGCTAGGGCGCGCACGGATCGTCCGTCGTTGGCCCCATCCTGCAGGAGAGTGGGCGGCGCGCAACCCTCCCCTCGATGGACACCCCCTCCACTGCTCCCCTGCCGGCCGTGGGCGCAGCGGTGCGCCTGCGCCACACCCCCGCCTACCTCAAGACCGCCGACGCCATGCCGATGCTGCGGCCGCCCGATCTGGTGGACAGCGATGAGGTGGGGCAGGTGGTGGGCCTGCGGGCGCTGGAGCAGGTGGCTGTGCGCTTCCGCCGTGGCACCTTCCTGCTGGAGGTCCGCAACCTGGAAGTGCTGCCGCCCGCCTGAGCGTCGCCTCAGTGGCTCAGCGGGTTCCGGTTCCACACGCGCTCGGCCGCCTGCAGTGCCTCCGCTGGCCCGCACAGGCTCAGGCTCGGCCGCTGCAGCAGCGCTTGCGCCGCCTGTTGCAGATCCGCTGGCGTCAGTTGGGCAGCCTGCTCCAGGCACTGATCAGCGAAGTCCGCGGGCAGACCATGGCCCAGCACCAGCGCCAGCCGATCGGCCAGCTGACTGCAGGTCTGCCGTCCCAGCGCCTCCTGGCCGCGGAACTTGGCCAGTGCCAGCGCCAGCTCCGCCTGCGTGAGCGGTTCCTCCAGCAGCCGCTGCCATTCTTGCAACAGCTCGGCCGTGGCCTCCCCCGCCCGCTCGCTTGAGCTGGAGAGGTGGAAGACAAACGGCGCTGCCCCCAGCCGGGCCGGGTGATGCACACCCACGTCGTAGGCCAGCCCGTGCTCTTCCCTCAGGGTCACGAACAGTCGGCTCGACATGCCCACCCCCAGGTGGCAGTGCAGCAGTCGCAACGCCAGGGCCTGCGGGCTGCCGAGGGCCGTGGTGGTGCAGCCGAGCATCAGCACCAGCTGTTCGGTGTCGTCCTCGGCGCTGCATAGTCCGGCGTTGCCGGCGCCGTCAGGCCCAGCGCGCCGCAGCGGCGCCTCTGCCGGCCAGTGGCCCGTCTCCACCCCGGCCAGCAGCAGCGCCTCCACATCGTCCGGGATGGCGCCGGCCAGGACCAGCACGCTGCCGTCGCGCCCCAGGTTGCCGGCCAGCTGCTGCAGCTGCGGTCGGCCCAGCTGCTCCAGCTCCGCCTCCACCCCTAGGGGGTCATGGCCGTAGGGGCCCTCGCCGTAGAGCTGGCGTCGCAGCAGGTCGTGGCACACCTGGAAGGGATCCTCTCGCTGCCGCTGCAGGGTCTGCAGGTTCAGCTGGCGCTCCAGGGCGATCTGATCGTCCACCAGCCAGGGGCTCTGCACCATCTGCAGCAGCAGTGGCAGCAGCTGTGGTGCGTCATCACTGGCACACTTCAGACTCAGCAGGGTGCCGTCCTCACCGGCTTCGCAGCGCAGCCCAGCGCCGCTGCCTTCCACCAGATCCGCCAGCGCTTCGCCGCTGAGCTCGCCGCAGCCGCGGCTGAGCAGCCCCGCCAGCAGCTGGGCTGCACCGCGCTGGCCGATTGGATCGGCGCTGCTGCCGCCCCGCAGCCAGAGCTTGGCCGAGAGGATCGCCGGCCCGTTGCGGTGCAGCAGCCACAGCGGGCAGCCACCCGCCAGTTGGCGTTGTTCAAGCTGACTGCTCATGACGGCACCGCCCGCAGGCTGAAGGACCGCGCCGGATCGAGCAGGCCGCTCAGCTGCTCATGCAACCGCTGGGCATCCCAGGTCTGCAGCCAGGCCAGCGGCGCCTCCAGGTTGTGCTGTCGTCCCCACAGGGCGCTGTTGCCCACCATCGCCGCCACAGACCCGGGCGCCTCCAGGCTGAACCGGTAGCCGTTGCCCACCAGTCGCCGCGCCCGCTCCAGCTCCGCCGCGCTGGGCGGCTGCGCCAGCAACTCCTGCAGCACCTGCTTCACCTCCCGCTCCACCGCCTGCAGCTGCTCCGGTTCACACACCGCCTCCAGCAGCACCAGGCAGCCCGCCTCCAGCACGTTCAGGTCGAGGTCGATGCTCTCCACCAGCCGCAGCTGTTCGCGCAGGCGCTCCACAAGACGACTGCGGCGTCCTTCCGCCAGCAGGGTGGTGAGCAGATCGCCGCCCACCACGCTGTCCTGATCCGCCGCGCCCGGCAGCCGCCAGGCCATCAGCAGCCGCGCCGCCTCCAGCCGCGGCAGCTCCAGCGTGGTGCTGCCAGGGCTCAGCTGCAGCGGTGTGATCGCCGCCGGCCCCTCAGCCGCCGCCAGCTCCGCCAGGGCTGAATCCTGCAGGCGGCTGGGCAGATCCAGCCTGCTCAGCGGGCCTGCCATCGTCAGGCAGCAGCGATCGGCACGGTAGTGGCGCCGGTGGAAGGCGGCCATCGCCTCGGGGTGATGGGCCTCCAGCGCCTCGCGCCGCCCAAGGATCGGCAGGCCGTAGGCGTGCTGCGGGCATGCCAGCCGCAGCAGCTCCTGGAAGGCCACCTCCTCCGGTTGGTCTTCGCTCTGGGCCAGCTCCTCCAGGACCACCTGCCGCTCCATCGCGAAGTCGTCAGGATCCAGCCGCGGCCGTAGCACCAGATCCAGCAGCAGCTCCAGCGCCTGTGTCGCCGCCTCCGGCGGGATCAGGACATGGAAGTGCACGTCGTCGAAGCCGGTGGCGGCGTTGCTGCTGCCGCCCAGGGCCTCAATGCGCCGGTCGAACTCCCCGGCTGGAAGCTGAGCGCTTCCCTTGAACACCATGTGCTCCAGGAAATGGGCCATGCCCGATTCGCTGGCCGATTCGCTGGCGCTGCCGGCGCGGCACCAGAAATCGAGACAGACGAGCGGCGCCTCCGGCAGATTCAGTTGCACCAGCGGCACCCCGTTGCTCAGTTGATGCCGCTGCGGCTCCGGCAGGGGGCTGGGCGCGGGCCGGGGGGAAGACCGTGGCGTGGTCGGCAAGCGGTGGGGAGGCGTGTCCTTCTCGCATTCTGCTGGCAGGATCAGCGCGCTGTCGCCGCGACCACCATGAGCTCCGCCGCCCTTGGCATCCATCCGCTGGTGGACGCCCTGGCTGAGCGCATCCGCGGCTGCTGGCAGACCCTGCCGGAGCTCGGGCCCCTGGCGGTGGATCCCGAGCTGGAGGCGATCAGCGGCAGTCTTGATGGCGAAGACCTGTTCATCCGCAATGAGCTGCGCCGCAGCCGCGGTCTGCGCAAGCTCCATCTGGAGACCGCCCGCCTCGGCGCGGGTCTGCAGATCCTGCACTGTGTGTTCTTCCCCGATCCCCGTTACGACCTGCCTGTCTTCGGTGCCGATATCGTCGCCGGTCGCGGGGTGGTGTCCGCTGCGATCGTGGATCTCTCGCCGGTGACCGGCCAACTGCCGGAGCCTGTCTTGCAGCGGCTTGAGGCCCTGCCGCGCCGCAGCTTCAGCCAGGAGCGGGAGCTGCCGCCCTGGGGCACGATCTTTTCCCCGTATGTGCGCTTTGTGCGGCCAGCCGATGCGGCGGAAGAGCAGCAGTTCATCGCCGTGGTGGTCGATTTCCTGGAGGTGCTGGCCGCTGCCTGCCGTGAGGCCCAGCCGCAGCCGATCGGCCACCCCGATACGGTGATACGCCATCAGGGTCAGCTCTCCTATTGCCAGCAGCAGAAACGCAACGACAAGACCCGACGGGTGCTCGAGAAGGCCTTCAACCCTCAGTGGGCCGACCGCTACATCGAGGAGCTCCTGTTCGACGATCCGGCGCCGCTGGCCTGATGGCTGAGTGGTTGCGCCGTCACCCCTGGCGTGTGGCAGGCGCCGGCGCCCTTCTGGTGCTGGTGCTTGTCGGTCTGCGCGGGCAGCAGCGGCCTGGCCCTGTGCCCGCGCCTGCCGCTGCTCCGGCGTCATCCGTTAATCCAGTGGACGCCGGCGAGGCCGTCTCCGCTCTGGGTCGGCTGGAACCCGCCGGCGATGTGCGTCGCCTGGCGGGGCCGATGAGCGGCGCGGCCGGCAGCCCGCGGATCACCGCTCTGCTGGTGCAGGAAGGTGATCGTGTTCAGCGCGGCCAGTTGCTGGCCAGTTTCGATACCAGACCCGCGCTGCTGGCGGATCAGCGTCTCCTGCAGACCCGTATCGCCAGCCTGCAGCAACAGCTGAGCCTGCTGGAGCGCGATACGCAGCGCTACCGCCGCCTTGCCCAGGGGGGCGCCACCGCCAGCGGCGACCTCGACAATCGCGAGATCAAGTTGCTCGATCTGCGCGGCCAGCTCAACCAGGCCCGTGCTCAGTTGGCGCGGGTGAGTACCGATCTGGTGCTGAGCGAGCTGCGGGCTCCGATCGCGGGCACCGTGCTGCGTATTCATGCCCGCGCCGGTGAGCGCCCCGATGACGAGGGGATCCTCGAGCTCGGGGCCACCGATCGCATGGAGGCTGTCGCTGAGGTCTATGAGAGCGATATCAGCCGCGTTCGCATCGGCCAGGTGGTGAGCCTCACCAGTGAAAACGGGGGGTTCGCCGGCCAGCTGCGCGCCAGGGTTGTGCGCATTGCCCCTCAGGTGCGACAGCGCCAGGTGCTGGCTACTGATCCCACCGGCGACGCCGATGCCCGGATCGTTGAGGTGCGGTTGGCACTGGATCCGGCTGATGCTGAGCGCGTGCGCGATCTGGCGGGACTGAAGCTGATCGCCCGGTTCAGCCCATGAATCCGCGTCGCTGGTTCATCGGCCTCTGGCAGGCCCGGCGCATTCCCCTGGCCTGGTTGCTGCTGACGCGCCAACCGGTGCGCCTTGCTGTGGCCCTGGCCGGCATCAGCTTCGCCGGCATTCTGATGTTCATGCAGCTGGGCTTCCGTGATGGGCTGTTTGATGCCAGCGTCACGATCCACCGGCTTTTTGATGCCGATCTGGTGCTGATCAGCCCTCGCTCCACCAGCTCGGTGAGCATGGCGGGCTTCCCGCGGCGTCGGCTGGTGCAGGCCATGGCTGATCCGGCGGTGCAGGGCATCACGCCGGTGCACTGGAATCTGCTGCTCTGGCGCAATCCGCAGACCCGCGCCACCCGTTCGATCCTGGCCCTGGGCTTTGAGCCCGGCGATCCGCTGTTCACCGATCCAGGCCTGGCACCCAAGGCGCAGCTGCTCACGCAGAAGGGTCGTGTGCTGTTTGATCAGCAGTCGCGACCGGAATTCGGGCCGGTCGCCGAATGGTTCAAGGCCGGTCGCACGGTGGAGAGTGAGATCGCCGGCCGACGGGTTCGGGTGGCGGGTCTGGTGGGGTTGGGCACATCCTTCGGGGCCGACGGCAACCTGCTCACCAGCAGCGAAACCTTCCTGGAGCTGATGCCGAACCTGCCCCCCGGCAGCATTGAGGTGGGTCTGATCCGCCTGCAGCCGGGTGCTGATGCGGCGGCGGCCGTCCAGCGGCTGCGCCGTCTCCTGCCCGATGACGTCACCGTGCTCACCAAGCAGGGGTTCATCGCCTTTGAGCAGGACTACTGGCGCACCAGCACCTCAATCGGCTTCATCTTCACCCTTGGTGCCGCCATGGGGTTTGTGGTGGGTTGCGTGATTGTTTACCAGGTGCTCTATTCCGATGTGAGTGATCACTTACCCGAATACGCCACGCTGATGGCGATGGGCTACCGCCTGCCCGATCTGCTCGGCGTGGTGGCGCGGGAGGGACTGCTGCTGGCCAGTTTTGGTTACCTGCCCGCCTATGGCGCTGGCCAGGCGCTCTATGCCCTGGTTCGCTCGGCCACCCAGCTGCCGGTGTCGATGGACAGCAACCGTGCCAGCACCGTTTTTCTGATGATCCTGGTGATGTGCATGGCCTCGGCTGGTCTGGCGATGCGCCGCCTGGCTGATGCCGACCCGGCTGAGATCTTCTGACTGTCGCCGCCATGTCGCACCCATCTGATCTCCGCTCCGGCCGGTCGCCGCAGCATCTGGCCATCGCCATCGAAGATCTCAGCCACTGGTATGGCAGCGGTTCCACGCGCCGTCAGGTGCTGCAGGGGGTCAATCTGCAGGTGGCGCCAGGGGAGGTGGTCCTGCTCACCGGGCCGTCCGGCTGCGGCAAGACCACCCTGCTGACGCTGGTCGGTGCCTTGCGTCAGGTGCAGCAGGGCTCGGTCGTTGTTCTGGGGCAACCGCTCGACGGAGCCGGTCGCGGCAGCCGCCAGCGCCTGCGCCGCTCGATCGGCATGATCTTCCAGGGTCACAACCTGCTGCGCTGCCTCAGCGCCGAGCAGAACGTGCAGATGGGCGCTGATCTGCTGCCAGGTCTCGGCTATCGCGCCCGCCGCGATCAAGCCCGCGAGTGGCTGCGAGCGGTGGGTCTTGGTGATCAGCTGCATAAGCTGCCCCATGATCTCTCCGGCGGCCAGAAGCAGCGGGTGGCGATCGCCCGTGCCCTGGCTGCCCGGCCCCGGTTGCTGCTGGCCGATGAACCCACCGCTGCCCTTGATTCGCGCACCGGCCGCGAAGTGGTGGAGCTGCTGCAGCGCCTGGCGCGTGAGCAGGAGTGTGCGGTGTTGATGGTGACCCACGATCCCCGCATCCTCGATATTGCTGATCGACTGGTGCGAATGGAGGATGGCCGCCTCCAGGAAGACCGGTCGGCTCAGCTGCAGACGGCCATCGCCCAGCGCTGAGGCCGGGCCCTCTGCGGCTGCCGCAGCTGCCAACAGAAGCCGGCTGGCGAGAGAGAGGTGCCGGTTGTGACGATCATTCAGTAAGGTGAGGAATCTCCCAGATCCCTGATCGCCTCCATGGCCAAGCGCCGCAACCTCAAGAAGGAAAAGCAGGAGCGCAACCGCGCCTATGCCCGCAAGTTCAAAAAGCGCAAGCTGCGCAACGACGGTCGCGGTGAAGGCGCTGGCAACGGCGTGACCGGCACGGCCAACAACGGCGGCGCCGCCGACTGATCCATCTGTGTTCGGGAGCGTTGCGGCCTGCGTGCTGTGGCATCCCTTCCGTCGCTTGCATCGGGGATCCTGCGGGATCCCCTTTTTTTGACCCGCAGTCACGCCGATCGGGCCATGTTTCTCAGCGTCGTCATTCCCACCTACAACCGTCTGCCGATCCTGCAGAAGTGCCTGCGGGCCCTGGAGCGGCAGCGGCTGGAGGCGCCGATCATCAACTACGAGGTGGTGGTTGTCGACGACGGCTCCACCGATGAAACGGTGCCGTGGTTGCTGCATAACGGCGGCGAAGTGCCGCATGTGCGCCTGGTGCGGCAGGATCACGGCGGCCCCGCCGAGGGCCGCAATCGCGGTGTGGACCACGCCCGCGGCGACGTGATCGTGTTCATCGACAGCGATCTGGTGGTGACGGAGGATTTCCTGATCAGTCACGCCCGCCGCCTGGAGCAGACCTGGCGCGATCGCGGCGATCGCCTTTGCTTCACCTACGGTGCGGTGATCAACACCGCCAATTTCGAGGATCCCACCAGCGAACCGCACAAGCTGCGCGATCTCTCCTGGGCCTATTTCGCCACCGGCAACGTGGCGATCGATCGCCAGGTGCTGGAGCGCAGTGGCCTGTTTGACACCCGCTTCCGCCTCTACGGCTGGGAGGATCTTGAGCTGGGTGAGCGCCTGCGGCAGATGGGCGTGGTGTTGGTTCGCTGCCCTGAGGCGGTGGGTTACCACTGGCATCCGCCCCTGAGCCTGGAGCAGCTGCCGCGGCTGATCGCCGTCGAGGGCGAGCGGGCGAAGATGGGATTGGTGTTCTACCGCAAGCATCCGACGCGTCGGGTGCGCTTCATCATTCAGTTCACCGTGCTGCACCGGTTGCTGTGGGAGCTGCTCACCCTTGGCGGTCTGCTCAATGAGCGCAGCCTGCGCCCGCTGCTGGCCTGGTTGATCCGGCGTGGCAAACCGGGCTTGGCGATGGAGCTGCTGCGCCTGCCGCTCAATCGCATTGGTGTGCGCGCGCTCTATGCGGAGGCCCGCGCTGAGGGCCTGGCCTGAGGCGGGGGATGGCCTGAGGTCTGCCGCCCGTTTGATAAGGTGAAAGGGTTCATTCACTCCGCACACCTGCGTGTTTCGGGTGACCTGGCGTCCGGTTTCAGCCGGTTGCGATGTCCCTGGCAGGTGGAGGCGAACCCGAAACCCTTCAACTCAACATGGCTGTTGTCACCCTCGCCGAAATGATGGAGGCGGGTGCCCACTTTGGGCACCAGACCCGCCGCTGGAACCCGAAGATGTCGCGCTACCTCGAGTGCGCGCGCAACGGTGTTCACATCATTGACCTTGTGCAGACTGCCGTCTGCATGAACAACGCCTACAAATGGGTCCGTAGTGCTGCCCGTAGTGGCAAGCGTTTCCTGTTTGTTGGCACCAAGAAACAGGCCTCCGAGGTGATTGCTCAGGAAGCTGCCCGCTGCGGTGCTGCCTACGTGAACCAGCGCTGGCTGGGCGGCATGCTCACCAACTGGACCACGATGCGCGCCCGTATCGACCGTCTCAAGGACCTGGAGCGCATGGAGGCGTCCGGCGCTATTGCCATGCGTCCCAAGAAAGAAGCGGCCGTGCTGCGCCGTGAGCTGGAGCGCCTGCAGAAGTACCTGGGCGGCCTGAAGAACATGCGTCGTCTGCCCGACGTGGTGGTGCTGGTGGACCAGCGCCGCGAAACCAACGCTGTCCTCGAGGCTCGCAAGCTCGACATCCCCCTGGTGTCGATGCTCGATACCAACTGCGATCCTGACCTCTGCGACGTGCCCATCCCCTGCAACGACGACGCCGTGCGTTCGGTGCAGCTTGTGCTGGGTCGCCTCGCCGACGCCATCAATGAGGGCCGCCACGGCGCCCAGGATCAGCGCGGCGGCTACGACGACGAAGAGGGCTGAAGCCCGTCGCCCTGACGGAACCGGAGATAGTGTCGGGCGCTGCAGCCGTCCGTGTCCGTTCGGTTCCCACTTTGCCTGCAGAGTTCCACGGCATTGAGCTTCCCTGATGGGAGGCTCTCTGTGTTGGAGCCTGATCCCATTCCCGTCAACGATTCACCAACACCCATCACCATGGCCGAAATTTCCGCCAAGCTTGTTAAGGAACTGCGCGATATGACCGGCGCAGGCATGATGGATTGCAAGAAAGCCCTGGCTGAGACCAGCGGCGACAAGGAGAAGGCCGTCGAGTGGCTGCGTCAGAAAGGCATCGCCTCCGCTGAGAAGAAGTCCGGCCGCACTGCCGCTGAAGGTGCCATCGGCAGCTACATCCACACCGGTGCCCGCGTTGGTGTGCTGGTGGAAGTGAACTGCGAAACCGACTTTGTCGCCCGCGGTGAGATTTTCCAGGAACTGATCCGCAACGTGGCGATGCAGATCGCTGCTTGCCCCAACGTTGACTACGTCAAGGTTGATGATATCCCCGCTGAGGTGGCCGAGCGCGAGAAGCAGATCGAGATGGGTCGTGATGATCTCGCCGGCAAGAAGGAGGAGATGAAAGAGAAGATTGTGGCCGGCCGTATCGGCAAGCGCCTCAAGGAGATGGCTCTGATGGATCAGGCCTTCATCAAGGACAGTGCCATGACCGTCGAGGAAATGGTGAAGCAGGTGGCTGGCAAGGTGGGTGAGAACATCCAGGTGCGTCGCTTCGTGCGCTTCAACCTCGGTGAGGGCATCGAAGTCGAGAAGATGGACTTCGCTGCTGAAGTGGCTGCCATGCAGGCCGCCTGATCCGGCTGTCGTTCGCTCCCTTGCATCCGAACATCCAGCCGCTTGCGGAGGCGCAGCGCCAGCTCAGCTTGTTGCTACAGCAGCAAGAGGAGCTGGCTCCTGCCTTGTACCGCGATCTGGCCTTGTATCTGCAGGTGTTGCGTGAAGGCCTGCTGCCGGCTGTGCAGCAGGCCTGTTTTCATCTGGCCACCCAGGTGGTGCCTGAGCGCTATGCCGGCTTGCCCCAGGCGCGGCGGCTGCAGTTCCAACAGCGGCTGACGCTGCTGGTGCGTCGCTGCACGGCCCTGCTCACCGTGGAGCAGCTCATGGGCCTGGCCGCACAGCAGCACCGCCGTGAGCAGCGCCGCTTGGCCTCTCAACGGCAGCGGCTGATGGAGGCGTTGCTCGACGGCCCCGCTGAGGCCCCGGCCTCGGAGCCAGGCGTTGCGGTCCCGCCCGGTTCGATTCAGCTCGGCCTGGACCTGCCGGTGTCCAGTGATCTCTTTGACAACGGTATTCCCGGTCTGCCGCAGCCAGCCGTTGCCGAGCCATCGCCGCGCCTGGACGTTGCTCGGGATGCTGCCGCCAGTGACGCTGGCGCGGACGGCGACGTGGACGCTGACGCGGAACTGCAGCTGTTGCAGTCGCTGTTCCAGATGGCCTCCGCCGGCCTGGGGCAGGAGCCCTTCAACCCTCCAGAGCCCGAACTCAGCCCCTCAGCGGCCCCGCCCCAGCCGCTGGTTGTCGGTGCCGAGCAGCCGAGCAGCCTTCCGGTCGAGCCGCTGCCAACGCTGGACCCCAGCGTCACCGGCAGCAGCCTGCCGCGGGATCCACGGCTGCAGCTCAGCTGGTGGAATCACTTCGATCGAGCCCTCAGCCGCCGTCTGCGCAACCTCTCCCATGCGCTGAATGTGGAGATGATGCGCCTGGGGCTGGCCCAGGGGTTGCTGCCGCTGAATCTGCTGGATGCGGTGCTCGATGGTCAGGTGGAGGCCCTGCCCGCCCCGGCCAACCTGTTGCGTCTGCCCCTACCCCTGCCGACCGCTGGCGGTGGCTCCGCTGCTGTGCTGGCGCTGCTGCTGCGGCCCTCGGATCTGGAGTATGAGCAGCCGCGGCTGCGTACCTGCCGCCGCCGGCTGGAGCAGCGCCGCCGGGAATTGCGCACAATGGCCAAGCGTTACCGCGTCTGGCAACGGCGGGTTGTGGCCCTGGAGGCAGAGCAGCAGTGGTTTCGGGACAATGCCCAGCACCAGACCCCGCCGCCGCCGCCCAGCTGACGCTGGAGGCCTGGCTGCGGCCGCTGCAGCAGGCGCTGCAGCTGGAAGCCGATCGCGGCTTCGGCGATCTGCAGGGCCGGCGCGAGACCTTCAGCGCCTTCCTGGCTCGTGCCCTGCTGGAGCCGCCCCTGCCGCTGCCGCCCCGGCAGAGTCAGGCTCTGGCCCAGCTGGCTGAGGCCTATGTCGCCTATGCCGACCGGGACCTTGCCCAGCGCCAGAGCCTGGTGCGCCGCAGCCGCCAGGCCCTGCATGAGCTGCAGTGCTCCCTGCGCCCGGTCACCCCCCCGGCACCGCCGCGCCTGCGGCTGTTGCCTGATGCTGAGCCCAGCCCCAGCACCGGTCCTGCTGCAGCTCGCGTCATTCGCCCCGAAACACCGTTGGCGGAGGTGCGCGGCATCGGCCCCAAGGCGGCCAGCCGCCTGGCGGCCCTCGATCTGTGGTTGGCGGAGGACCTGCTTCGCCACTACCCGCGCGACTATCTCGACTACGCCAACCTGGTGCGCATCGCGGGCCTGCAGGCGGGCAGCACCGCCACGATCGTGGCCACGGTGCGCCGCTGCCACACCTTCACCAGCCCGCGCAATCCCAACCTCTCGATCCTGGAGCTGCAGCTGGCTGATGTGACCGGTCGGCTCAAGGTGTCCAAGTTCTTCGCGGGTAAGCGCTTCAGCTCCCCCGGCTGGTTGAAGCTGCAGCAGCGTCAGTACCCTGCCGGCGCCACGGTGGCGGTCAGTGGCCTGGTCAAGCAGACGCCCTATGGCCCGATGTTCCAGGATCCGCTGATGGAGGTGTTGGCCAGCCCCAGCGCCCCGGTGCAGAGTGAGCAGATCGGCCGCCTGCTGCCGGTATACGGACTCACCGAGGGACTCACCGCCGATCGGCTGCGCCATCTGATCCGCCCGGTGGTGACGGCGGCACGCCTTTGGCCTGATCACCTGCCCACCACGCTGCTGCAGCGCGAGCAGCTGCTGCCCCTGGGTGAGGCCCGCTGGCAGATCCATCGCCCCAGCGATCGGGACAGCCTGACCGCTGCCCGCCACCGGCTGGTGTTCGATGAGTTCCTGATGCTGCAGCTGGGGCTGTTGCAGCGCCGCCGCGAGCTCACCAGCCGGCCGGCGCCGCCGCTGCTGCCGCTGTCTGGTCAGACCGCCATCGGCGCAGCCTCTGGCCACGATCGAGCCTCAACGTCCGCCTCTCTGCTGCAGGCATTCCTCGATCTGCTTCCCTTTCCGCTCACCGGCGCTCAGCAGCGCGTGCTGGCCGAGATTCGCGCAGATCTGATGCGTGATCAGCCGATGGCCCGGTTGGTGCAGGGCGATGTGGGCAGCGGCAAGACTGTGGTGGCCATCGCCGCCCTGCTCACCGCCATCGATGCCGGCTGCCAGGGGGCGCTGATGGCCCCCACCGAGGTGCTGGCTGAGCAGCATTACAGCAAGCTGTGCGAGTGGTTGCCGCAGCTGCACGTCAGTTGTGCGCTGCTCACGGGCTCCACCCCGGCGCGCCGCCGCCGTGAGTTGCTCAACGACCTGGTGAACGGACAGCTGAAGCTGTTGGTGGGCACCCATGCCTTGCTGGAGGACCCGGTGCAGTTCGCCCGCCTCGGTCTGGTGGTGGTGGATGAACAACATCGCTTCGGGGTGCAGCAGCGCAATCGTTTGCTCGATAAGGGCCTGCAGCCCCATCTGCTGACGATGACGGCGACGCCGATCCCCCGCACCCTGGCCCTTTCGCTGCATGGCGATCTGGAGGTGAGCCAGATCGATGAGCTCCCCCCCGGCCGCACGCCGATCCGCACGCGGTTGCTCAGCGCCGGCGAACGGCAGGAGGCCTATGCGCTGATCCGCGAGCAGGTGGCCCTGGGCCAGCGGGCCTATGTGGTGCTGCCGCTGGTGGAGGAGTCCGAGAAGCTTGAGCTGCGCTCGGCCGTGGAGGCGCACCACCACCTCAGCGAGGAGGTGTTCCCGGAGTTGCAGGTGGGCTTGCTGCACGGGCGCATGGCCAGCGCCGACAAGCAGGCAGCGATCAAGGCCTTCGCGTGCGGCGAGAGCCAGATCCTGGTCAGCACCACCGTGGTGGAGGTGGGCGTCGATGTGCCGGCCGCCAGCGTGATGCTGATCGAGCACGCCGATCGCTTCGGGCTGGCCCAGCTGCACCAGCTGCGCGGCCGCGTCGGCCGTGGTGCCGCCGCCTCCCATTGCCTGTTGCTCAACGACAGCCGCAATGCCTTGGCCCGCCAGCGCCTCGAGGTGCTGGTGCAATCCACGGATGGCTTTGAGATTGCTGAGATGGATCTGCGTCTGCGGGGCCCGGGCCAGGTGCTGGGCACCCGCCAGAGCGGTCTGCCGGATCTGGCCCTGGCCAGCCTCAGCGACGACGGCGAAGTGCTGGAGCAGGCACGCCGGGTTGCCCGTGAGCTGCTGGAGCAGGATCCTGAGCTGCAGCGGTTGCCTGCTCTGGCGGCGGTGCTGGCCAAGCAGCGCCTGCGCCTCGTTCAGGGCGCACGCCTGAACTGAGCATCACCGTTCCCCTGTCCGTCAGGTTGATTCGCACCGTCATGGCCCTGCGCCCCTGGAGTTCGATCCCGATCGTCGATAACGACGAGCCGTTGCTGGCTCTGCCAGCTGAATTCCTGCGCCTTGAACCCCACCCGTATCGCGCCGTCGGTGCCCCCTATGGCGACGATGGCTCGCCGTTCCGGTTACGCAGCGGCGTGATCGAGCGGCTGCAGCGGGCGCAGCAGCAGCTGCGGGAGAAGCGGCCCGGCTGGCGCCTGGCGATCTTCGATGCCTGGCGGCCGCTGGAGGTGCAGGCCTACATGGTGGAGCACACCATCGCTGCCGAGTGTGCGCGGCTGAGGATTGATGCGGCTGTGGCCAGTCCGCAGCGTGAGGCGGTTCTGGCAGAGGTGGGTCGCTTCTGGGCGCCGCCCAGCGCTGATCCGGCCACACCGCCGCCCCACAGCACCGGAGCCGCCATCGATCTCACCCTGGCCGACGCCAGTGACGCTGTTGTCGAGATGGGCTCAGAGATCGACGCCCTTGGTGCCGTTTCCGAACCAGACCACTACCTGAAGGTTGCCGATGGACTGCCCGACGGCGAGCTGCGCCGTCAGGTCCTGTGCTGGCATGGCCATCGATTGCTGCTGGCCGAGGCGATGGCCGCCGCCGGATTCGTGTGTCACCCCAACGAGTGGTGGCATTTCAGCTGGGGGGACCAGCTCTGGGCCTGGCGCAGCGGTCAGCCCCAGGCGTGTTACGGCCGCTGGCTGCCGGGTTGAGCTGGCAGCGCTTGCGCTTCAGACCAGCGGTTCAGGCTGTGACCAGAAGCTCCTTCACCTGGTCGCGCCCCAGCTTGGCAACGTGATCGCCGAAGCTGCGGCGACCACCGGCTGCCTTCCAGCTCCGCAGCAGTGGTTCGAGCGTCTGCTCCAGCCGCTCCAGCGGCATACGCTCGAGATAGGGCTCCGCCAGGCGGCTGAGGTTGGGCGTGCCGCCCAGCCACAACTGGTATTGGTTGACGCCATCGCCCACCAGACCCAGCTCGGCCATGTAAGGCCGGGCACAGCCGTTTGGGCAGCCGGTCATGCGCACCAGGATCGACTTCTCGATCTGCAGCTGCTGGAGCTGTGCCTCCAATCGCGCCAACACTCCCGGAAGGGTGCGCTCCGCTTCCGTGACCGCCAGACCACAGAGCGGCAGGGCCGGGCAGGCGATTGCATGGCGCTCCAACCGCGCCGGTGAATCCGGCTCGTGGACGCCCAGCTCGGCCAGGGCCTGGCGTACGGCGGCCCGCTGCGCGGTGCCGATGTTGCAGAGCAGCAGGTCCTGGTTGGGGGTGAGACGGATCTCCAGCTGGTAGGTCTCCACCAGCCGGCGCAGACCTGTCTTGAGCTCACCGCTGAGGCGACCGCACAGCAGCGGGATGCCGACGAACCACAAGCCGGCGCTGACGCGATGCCAGCCGAGGTAATCCACCAGCTTGGTCTTGGGCTCCAGCCGCATTCCCTTGATCGGGTGGGGGAAGTAGTTCGCTGTCAGCTCCTGCTTGAACCAGGCGATGCCGCGATCGTGGATCAGGTACTTCATGCGCGCATGGCGGCGGGTCTGGCGGTCGCCGTAGTCGCGCTGCAGGGCCACGATCGCCTGCACCAGATCCAGCACGTGCTCGGCCGCCACGTAGCCGAGAGGATCTGCGGTGCGAGCGAAGGTTTCCTCCTTGTTGTGGGTGCGGCCCATGCCGCCACCCACGTAGACGTTGCAGCCCTTGAGGACTCCGTTGGCATCAGCGAAGGCCACCAGGCCGATGTCCTGCGTCAGCAGATCCACCGAGTTGTCTCCGGGCACGGTGACGGCGCACTTGAACTTGCGCGGCATGTAGGTGGGCCCATACAGGGGCTCATTGGCATCGCCGCTGAAGACAGCTCCTTCGCTCTGGCGGGCCCGAACCTTGGTTACGGCGCGGCTGGGTTTGATCCGGTAGCTCAGTTCACCATCGACCCACAGGTCGAGATAGGAGCCCTCGGCGGCGCTGGGCGACAGCAGATCGGCGATGTCATTCGCCAGTTGGCGCGCCGCGGGGTAGGCCTCCTTGTCGAACGGTGCCGCCGGGGCCATCACATTGCGGTTGATGTCACCGCAGGCGGCCAGGGTGGAGCCCATGCCACGCACGATCGTGCCGATGACCTCGCGCAGGTTGTGCTTGCGCACGCCGTGCATCTGGAAGGCCTGACGCGTGGTGGCCCGCAGCGTGCCGTTGCCGAGACGATCGGCCAGTTCGTCCATCGCCAGGTAGAGCGAGGCCGGGATCCGGCCGCCGGGGCTGCGCAGACGCAGCATCATCTGCCAGTCCTTGTCCTGGCCTTTCTGGCGATTTTCGCGGTTGTCCTGTTGGTAGCTGCCGTGGAACTTGAGCAGTTGCACGGCGCCGTCGCTGAAATGGTTGGCGTCGTTGGCCAGTTCAGCGGCCAGAGGATCGTGCAGGTAGGCGCTGTCGGCCTTGAGCTGCTCAAACTTGCTGCGCTCGGCGCCGCTGGCGATGCAGGGTGAGAGCTGCTGCGGGGCCGCGTCGCGGGGCCCGGCGTCAGGCCCGACTGCGCCGCCGTTCGCGCTCTGCCCTGCCGTCACGGTCACTCACCCAAGCTGGTCCTGGAACGACCGTAGCGAAACGGGAGCGTCGCTCTGGGCACCGAACCCGCTCGCTGACCTTTCAATACAGTGGTCGGCTGCCGTGTTCTGCTGGCGTGTCCACCTTTCTGCTCGAGATCGGAACCGAGGAACTGCCGGCCGATTTCGCGCGGCTGGCCTTGCCGCAGCTGGAGCAGCTGGTGCGCCGGGATCTGGCGGAGGCCCGCCTGAGCCATGGCGCGATCCAGTGCACGGGCACGCCCCGACGTCTGGTGCTGTTGGTCGAGAACCTGGCCGCCGCTGCTGCCGATCTGGAGGAAGAGCGCAAGGGGCCGCCAGCAGCCCAGGCCTTCCGCGATGGCAGTGCCACCCAGGCCGCGATCGGCTTTGCGCGCCGCTGTGGCATCGAACCGGAAGCCCTGGAGGTGCGCGATACCCCCAAGGGCCCGTTCGTGTTCGCCCGGGTGCTGGAGCGGGGTCGCAGCGCCATCGAACTGCTGGCTGAAACGATTCCGGCCTGGATTGCGGCCCTGCAGGGCCGCCGCTTCATGCGCTGGGGTGAGGGTGAGTGCCGCTTCTCGCGGCCAGTGCGCTGGCTGGTGGCGCTCCTGGATGCCGCGGTGATCCCGGTCAGCCTGCCCGGTAGTGATCCGCCGGTGGCTGCGGACCGGATCAGCCGCGGACACCGTCTGCACGGCGACGCCATCGCCATTGCTGATGCCGACAGCTACGCCGCAACCCTCGCCGGCGTCGGTGTGCAGGTGGACCGCGCCAGCCGCGCCACCAGCATCCGCTCGGCAATTGATCAGGCAGCGGTGGCCCTGCAGGCCGAGCCTGACCTGCCGCAGTCGCTGGCGGAGGAACTCACCGATCTGGTGGAGGCGCCCCTGTTGATTGAAGGCAGCGTCGCAGACCACTACCTGGGCCTGCCGGCGGAAGTGCTGAGCACGGTGATGCGCGCCCATCAGCGCTATGTGCCGCTCTATCGCCGTGGTGCTGTCGCTGATCCGCTGGCTATGGATGCACGCGCCAGCCTGCTGCCACGCTTCTTGTGCATCGGCAACGGTCTGCCGCAGGCGATCGACACCGTGCGGCGCGGCAATGAGCGCGTGCTCAAGGCCCGCCTGGCTGATGCCGAATTCTTCGTGCGCGCCGATCGCGCCGTCGCCAGCATCGACCGCCGCGATCAGCTGGCCCGTGTCACCTTCGCCGAGGGATTGGGATCGCTGCGCGACCGCGTCGAGCGGTTGGAGTGGTGCACCGATGTGCTGCTCCAGCAGTTGCAGCTTCCGGCCGATACCGCCAGCCACGCCCGTCGCGCTGCCCATCTTTGCAAGCACGATCTGGTCAGCCAGATGGTGGGCGAGTTTCCGGAGCTGCAGGGTGTGATGGGCGGTAAGTATCTGCTGGCTGAGGGCGAACCGCGCCCGGTGGCCCTGGCGGTGCTCGAGCACTACCTGCCCCGCGGCGCCGCTGATGCACTGCCCGGCAGCGACGCCGGTGCAGTCGTGGCGCTGGCGGAGCGGCTGGAGCTGCTGCTGAGCATCTACGCCAAAGGTGAACGGCCCAGTGGTTCCTCGGACCCCTATGCCCTGCGGCGTGCCGGCAACGGCCTGCTGCAGATCCTCTGGGATCGGGGCTGGCGCCTCGATCTGATCCAGTTGCTGGAGCGGGCTACCAGCCACTGGGCGGCGTTGTTGCCGGCGTTCCGGGTGGATGCCGCCGCCCTGGCGGTGGAGCTGGCTGATTTTCTGCGGCAGCGACTGGTGAGCCTGCTGGAGGAGCAGGGTCTGGATGCGGATCTGGTTCAGGCGGTTGCAGGCGACAGCGTGCCGGTGGCGCGCGTCCTTTCAGATCCGGCCGATGCGCGTCAGCGCGCGGATCTGCTGGCGGCCCTGCGCGCCAACGGTGAGTTGGCGGCAGTGCAGGCGGTTGTCACCCGGGCGGCCCGCCTGGCGGAGAAGGGTGATCTCGATCGACAGGTGCTCAGTGCGGCCGGTGTGGTTGATGACGCACTGTTTGAGAAATCCAGTGAGGCGGGGATGCTAGCAGTGTTGCGTCAGTTGGAGCCAATTGCCACCGGCAGTGGCACCGAACGCTATGCGGTCCTGGCGCGGGGCCTGAGCGAGGGTGCCGCTGCGCTGGCCGCCTTCTTTGATGGTGATCAAAGCGTGATGGTGATGGTCGACGACGCGGCTGTGCGCGGCAATCGCCTCAACCTGCTGGCACTGCTGCGTAACCAGGCTTCTGTGCTGGCGGATTTCAGTCGGATCAACGGCTGAGCCCTGTTGCAGCTGGTCCTGCCCCTTGGCGCGGCCGTGGCCGCTCGCCGTTGTGAGTCAGACCCAACCGAGGCGCAGCCGCTGATCCAGCTGCTGCGCGGGGTCCTGATGGATTTGCAGGACCACATCGATCTGATTCAGCCCAACCGTGATCCCTTCAACGGTGCCCTGCAGGCCCAGGCCGATCACAGGAGGCTTGGGGCTTGGCGGATCCAGTTCTGCGCTGCTGCTGCCATCAGCGTGCAGCCCACCCGTTTCAGAGGCAGAGTTGGGATCTGGCCGCAGCTGAACACTGTGGCGTCGATCCAGCTGTGCCCAGCTATGCCCAGCTGAGTGGACGGCTGCTCAAGGTGTTCGATCTGCTGTTCTGTTTCGATGGTGGCCCAATGCTCTGGGCGGCCTGTCTCAGGGCTGCGCAGCGCTGAGACAGGCCACAGCGTTCTGTAGCGCTTGCCACTCGCGACTGCCCTGCCGCTCCATAGCGTCCTGCAGCGATCAGCGATCCATGACACGCAGTCCAACGGGCAGTGACAGGGCTTCGTCCGAATGCTCTGAGGCGCTCGTCCCCCCAGCGGGTACCCCCGCCCGTGTGTGCTTCTGTCAGGCCACCGCCGAGGGAGGTGTGGCCCTCCCGATTGCGGCGATCAATCAACCCCGGCAGGGCATGCAGCCGTACCGCACGGTCTGCTGGTGAACGGCCAATGGCGCTTCAGTCGCCGCGCTGCCGATCTCGCCTCAGACTGTCTGAGAAATCCAGCGGAGACTGAGTGCTGACGATGCTGCGTCCGTTTGAGCCGATCCCGCTGGTAGCAGCACCGAGCGCTGTGCGTTGCTGCGCTGCGTGATTGTTTGTTGCGCTGCTGCAGCGTTGCAAGGGTGTTTACCCAAACTGAGCTGAGGCATTGCCGCTGTGGATGCCTGCTGAGCGCCAACCTCCCTTGCCCGGCCGCTCCGGGGATCCCCCGGCTTCAATACCGGGGGATTTCTGTTGGAGAGCATTTCGGTGCGCTGGGGGTGTCTGGGGGAGTGCTCGATCAGGGCCGGCCGTCTCTCCAGACCAACCCCCAACGGCGAGCGGGACTGGGCCTTGGCCCATGGTTCTTCCCACCGCAGACCGGTGGATCAGCGGTGATACGAAACCCAGGGCCGCCAACATCTCGAGCCATGTGTGCTCAGGACAGCCAAGTGCTGCGCTGCACAGATGCTGGTGTCAGCAAAGCACTGCTATCACACCTCCCGCCATTTCTTTGCCACGCACCTACCCCTTGGCTTCTGCAGCTAAGCCGCACTGTGGAGCGCTATGAACAGGTGGCTCACGGACCCGTGAACCACACTTACGCTAAGCCCATTGCTCGTATCAGGGCTCAGTGGTGGCAACGGTTCTGACGAGATTCGCGGAACCATCTATTCAAGAGTTAGATAGACAAAGCCGCCGGTTGCGCGCGCGTATCTCCTGGGATACGCATGAAGCATGCTCGAAATTCGGGAGACGTCTGCCTATGCCGCGTGGTTTGCAGCTCTGCGTGACCGAACGGCGAAAGTTCGCATCGATATCCGGATCAGGCGACTCTCCTTAGGCAACTTTGGCGATACTCGCACTGTAGGCGAGGGAGTATCAGAGCTGCGCATTCATGATGGCACCTGCTATCGGATCTATCTCAAAAAATAAGGTAATTCCCTTGTAATCCTGCTCGCAGGCGGCGACAAGAGCACACAAGACCAGGATATTCGACTCGCCAAGGAACTTGCTTGCAATCTCTGGGAGGCATCAATGAGCAAAACCATCACAACGATCTGGGATCCCGCTTCACACCTCTCCGCGGAGGACGATGTCGTGGCTTATCTGGAAGCTGCCTTGCAGGATGGCGATCCTCGGCTTGTCGTAGCCGCTTTAGGGGATACTGCCAGGGCCAAAGGCATGAGCCAGATCGCACGTGGCGCTGGTCTTGGCAGGGAGAGCTTGTAGAAGTCTTTATCATCTTCTGGCAATCTTGAACTGGCAACAGTATTGAAGGTGATTTCGGCGTTGGGCTTGCAATTGCATGTCAGTGCGGCCGACAAGGCGAAGATGGCTGTCTAACCGGCCCCTTGAGTGGACAGACCACCATCACTTCTTTGCTTGCCACCCCAAGATCCCTGCCTGCCACTCAGGGGCAGCGTTGAACTGGCTCGTAACATCGCGCTCAGCTCACCAAGGATCGAAGAAGCAGAACGCTTGGTCGAGACACGCCAGCAGGAGGTCTTCGATGCCTGGAGCAATCACTGGAGATGCTGAAGTCACGAATGACTGTGGACAATGTATCTGGATGCGAGTCGATCATGCAGAGCTGGCACGTCCCTGTCAGAGTTTCCCTGGTTCAAGGCGGCAACGATTCAGCAGATCCTTAGCGTGCTGCGGCTGATCTCAGGCCATCTTTATGGCCTGATTTGTATTTATTTTGCCTGTCAAGTTGATGCGCTACCCGGAAAGTTTCCTGCTGTAGAGCCAAGGCATTTTTCAATGCTGTCATAGATCTGACCCACCTGCTTCAGTTTTGTGAGCCCACGCAGACCCTGAACCGTCAGCTCACTTCGGGCAGGTCATGGCCAGCGATTGGCTCAGTAAAACCGATGAAGCGGCACTCTCAAGGTCTCCCTTGTGCCGCTGGCTGTTGTCGCCTTGCGGTCTGAACCATCTGTTGATGGTGTGATCCGCACCGATGCCTACGTCAATCGTCGTCGCATTGTCGTCTATTACCCAACCATGTCATGCTGATCTCGATTGATCAGCTGTCCTCGACGTGCTGCAGCAGGGACCTGGGTTCCGGTACTCAGACTGAGGCCATTGCAGTTGATTTCGTCCGTCGGCTTGGGCTCCCGGATCCCATGGCTCCAGATGCTGATGATCGTGGTGATGTCCGGTCACTGCTCCATCGCCCACTCTGGTGCTCGCATGGCCCATCGGGCCCGGGTCATGCTGCCCGCGTTTGCCTGATCGGGCTGGCCTTCAGCTCTGTACGGACATGATTTGGTAATACTCTCGTTCATCTGAGCAACAGCAATCGGCGTAGTAACGTTCCAGCACGGTGTAGGCCTCGTCGTAGGACGCAAACCGCTGGCGCGTGATCATGTCTGTGCCGCCGTCATCACGCACGATCTGATAGGCCTCACCTGGTGTCATCAGAGATCGATGCCAATGCCAGAGACCATGTTTGCATGGTTGGCGTTGCTCGCTGCTGAGAGCCCTGAGCGGGCCGCAGCTCAGGGTGGATCCAGAGCTTCTGTTCGCAACAGACTGTGAAGTGACTGCTGCCAGCTGGTCTGCAGCAAGCACAAGGTGGGTCAGTGAGCCTGCCCGGATGCAGCGAATTCCATCGGTCTCTGATTTATCCATGGCCCTGCGGCAGCTCTGCAGCTGGGTTCTGGATCGTCCGCTGATGCCGGCGCTGCTGGGCCAATGCTGTGATCGCCTGCGGCCGGCACCGGTGGCTCAGAAGCTGTTGCTGGCCTTGCAGGATTCTGCCACTGAGCCGATGGCGCTGGTGGACTGGCGCTGGGATCAGCGTCTCGGCCGTGTGGATGGCCTGCTTTGGCAAGGCGGTTGCCTGCGTCGCTTCCGCTGGTGGCCAGCCAGGGATCAACTGGTGCTCACCACCCAGCTGCGCTGTTCTGCCGACCAGGCGCTCCGCAGCCTGGTCTGATCCTGCGCTGACCAGGCTCGGTGCCGCAGCGCAGCGGTGATGCATGGATCATTCATGGCTGGCTATGGCTGGCTATGGCTGGGTTGGCCTGAAGGTCGTCTTGGTGGTGATGAGCCATGGGCTGCTGCTGATCCCGACCCTTCGATGTTGGGGGAGGGTGATGGCCGCGGTGCATCCTTCTTGCCGACCACGGCCAGACGATCCGCAACGCGATCTGGACTGTGAACTGCGGTAGATCTGCAGCGTGGCTACCCCCTGCTGGATTTGTCGAACCCTGGCCAACACTGTAGGTCGTGCTGCGTTGCATCCACGCCTGCAATCCAGGCCGTTGGATGCTGTAGCCGTTGGGTTTGCCTCACACACTGCGGCGCACTATGTTGGAGATGCCCCGCATGATTTCCATGCTCACCGGTTCTGAACTCCTGGCCAAGGTCAAGGAGCTGGGCGATGCATCCAAGTCTGATCTGGTCCGTGGCTGCGGCTACGTGAGCACCAAGAAGGACGGCAGCGAACGCCTGAATTTCACCGCCTTCTATGAGGCATTGCTTGATGCCAAGGGTGTCAGCCTCGGGCTGGATGCTGGCGGCAAAGGCCGTGGTAAGGGTGGCCGTAAGTTGAGCTATGTGGCCACAGTGCAGGGCAATGGCAACCTGCTGGTGGGCAAGGCCTACACCGCCATGCTTGACCTCAACCCCGGCGACGAGTTTGAGATCAAGATCGGCCGTAAGCAGATCCAGCTGATCCCTGCTGGTGCTGGCAGCGTCGAGGAGGACTGATCCGGCCGCCGGGGGGCGGGCACTCGGTGGCTTGGTCCTCTGGACTGAGGCGCCATGTACAGCTCCCCCGCCACGCTGGCTTTGCCCGCCTGATCAATCGTGGTTCAGGCATCTCTCGATCCGGTGATCCAGCCCCTTCCGACGCTCAGGCAATCAATGGATCTCGCTGGTGCTGATGCTGCCATCGGCGATCCCCCAGAGCAGACGGGTGTGATCCAGTTCCGCCTGGTCTGTATGAGCATGGGCCTGCTCCAGCACCCCTGCCGCGAACAGCTTCGGTTCGCGGATGTGGGTGGCGATCGCCCAGCGATCCCCACTGCGGGCGTGGGCCTTCGCCAGGGTCCAGCCGCACAGCTTGCCGTAATCCTTGAGCCCGTCGGCATCCAGTTGGTTCACATCCACCGATCCCTTCCAATCCCGGAAATGGCGGCAGTAGATGTGCTGGCCATGGGGGTTGGTGGCCCAGCCCAGAAAGGGGTCGCTTGCGGTTTGCATCAAGCGTTGGCCGTGCACGACCCGTTGCCCCTGATGCCCTGGGACTTCGCCGTTAATGAAGGGGGCGATCACCGATTGCTCAGCCTGTTTGGCCTGCAGCACCAGGATGTCTTCGGGATGATCCCCCACGAACAGGCCGATGCCACACCGGCTTCCCACCGAGCCCACGCCCACGGCTTTCAAGGCTGAATCCACCATCCGGAATCGCGACAGCAGGTGCTGCATCGAGGGTGATAGCGACTGCATGAAGCTGGCCTGGACCCAGGTCATCCACTCGCGCCAGGTCAGGCCTCCCAGCCAATCCTGCGTCATTTCCTCGTAGCGCCAGATCAGCGGCGGTTGATGGCGAAAGCGCAGCTCACCGCTGCCATCCGGTTCGCACAGCTTGCGCACCGCCTGGCGGCTGTCACGCCGCAGGGCCGCTGCTGTCACCTGCTGCAGATGGCAACGGAAATTGGCACCGGCACGCTGATCGATCAGCGTCTCCAGAGGCAGCCGCGTCACCCACATCGGCAGCATCGGCATGCCGGCAAAGGTTGCCATCGCTTCGGCGTAGGTCCGCACACTGCGGCGGCAGATACGGCTCTGTTGTTTTTCACTCAGGCCCAGGCTGCGGGCTGCCAATAAAAGGCTGGTGGCCAGGCGCTGCACATCCCATTCGAAGGGTCCGGGATGGGTTTCGTCGAAGTCGTTGATATCGAACAACAACTGCCGCTCGGGCGATGCGTAGAAGCCGAAGTTGAGCAGGTGGGCATCACCGCAGAGCTGCACCATCAGGCCGGAGTGGGGGCGTCGTGCCAGATCGGCGGCCATCACCACAGCCGCACCGCGGAAGAAGGCAAATGGACTGGTTGCCATGCGGCTGTGCCGCACAGGCACCAGCCAGGGCAGGCGGTTGGCTTCCTGCTGCGCCAACAGTTCCAGGGGATCGGGGCGGTCGACATCGATCCGCGGTCGGGTCGTGGTGTTCCGATCAGGGCACTGATCCGCACGCTGGTGGGCAGGGTGTTCCATGGTCGACTGGGTCATGCCAGCGCCGCGCAGGCCTCTTCATCAGGGTGTGCAGTCGGCGCAGGTTCGGCAACTCAGTTGTCAGCACCGCACGCGCGCTATCGCTTCGTTCAGCGCTGGCAGCGCTTGTCGAGCGCTTGCACGATCAGGGCGACGGCATTGGTTTGCCCCTGCACGGTAAAGGCTTCCCGTTCGATCGCCAATTGCTGGCTGCCGTAGTTGGTGTGGGTGATGCGGGTGATTTCGCGCTCGATCACCGGGCTGAGCTGCAGCTGCCAGCCGATGGGGCGCACCACGCCGCCCGGGCAGCTCTGGGCAGCGTGCGTGGCTTCATGGAGCAGGGTTTGCCGGGCGATGCCGAGCGCAATGGTGATCGGAGCCACCCAGATTGTGCGGCGGGTTGGATCAAACAGGCCATACACACCACGCCGGGGCGGTGGCTGCAGCTTCAGCGTGAAGCGATGGCGGTTGAGGGCCGCCAGCAGTGGTTGCAGATCCGCCGGCCAGGGCGCCATCGGCGCGGTGGCGAGGGTTGATGTAAGCAGCAGGGTCCAGGGGCCCATGGATCAAGGCTGGCGGTGGGCTGAGGCCGATGTGGCCAGGGCGGCGGGGCAGATTGGCGCTCCACAAGGCTCATTCAACCTGAGGCGATGGCTGGAGCACCAGAATCGCTTGCAGACTCTGAACGGCTTACTGCGTTGCAGTTTGGAGCTCACGTTCTGATGGCAACCCAGCTTGGCGCGGCGTTGATCAGCACCGCGGTAGGCCTCCCGCTCTGGTGTGGCTGTCAGCGGCGCGATTCATCAACAGTTTGCAGTTTCTCTACCTGGCTCCTCACCCCCGAGCCACCGTCGACAAGGACCTGACGCTGCTGCTTACCAGGGTCTGTCTTGAGCCTATGCTGATTGCTTCGGTCATTTGTTCATCTTCGCGCCCAATCACAAGCATCCTGAGTTAAGCAGCGATCGTTTCGATCGCTGCGGTTGATTGTATCTGTGATCTGCTTGAGTGGATCAATGGCAGCGGTACGGCGTTCCAGGCAGCCTCAGCGCCGGTTGATCCCCTGCAGGCAGGTGCGGTCGATGCCCTGAAGGGGGATGGCCGTTGAGGTCCGGCTGGTCAGCCCAAGGCTGTGAACAACAGCTGAAGTAGACCAAAGCCAAGCAGGCAGACTCCGCACAACAGGGACAGGGTGCTCGCCATGGGCGACTCCAGTGCCCATCCGTTCTACAGGATCTCTTCAGCTTGTGGGCTTGGCGGGCATCAGTGCTCTCGATTGCCTCAGGGTGCTGCCGGTCTGGGGCCCTTGGCGTCAACGGGGCGTCTGAACTCGCTGCCATGCAGAACAGGGGCGCGGTGCTGGCGTGGCTCGGCACGTTGAGCCCCTGCCGGCAGGGGGGGCTGATCCTGTTGAGGCTGTTGTGTGTCTGCATCAATATCAACACAGCTGAGCATCAGCACGGTCGTGTCGGTGATCGGTTGCGTGCTGCTGGCTGGCTCATGGTCAGCCTCGGGAGATGCGCCCATCTCCAGTTGCACCCTTCTGCCTCTGCTGCGTTGTCTCGCCATGCAGTTCGCCACAACAGGTCATGCCCAGGCTGAGGCGATCCACTTTCGCTGCGAGCTCTCACGCCAACTGCTGGCACAAGCCTGTCGCTGTGGTTTGCATCTCTTGATCGCCTTACTTCGCGAAGTCATGCAGTCTGCGCCATATCTGCAGCAGCTATGGCGACAACGGCGGCACCGCGCTGGACAGCTACCAGGCTGTAGGAGACAATCAGATTGATATGCCAGGTCGCCTGATGGACCCTTACGCCTCGGCGAAAGCGCAACTTGCTACGCGTGCACCCAAGCGAGTGACGGCGACGATCCCCTGGGCAATTCTTGAAAAGCTGCTGCAGAGAAGCTCAGAAGAAGGTCGGTCTCTCAGTAATTTAATTTCCTACATTCTTGAGCGAGGCGTGGAGGAGTAAATAATCGCCTGCTGGTTTTGGCTGGGTCTCTCTTCATCCAGGCAGGATTGTTGCTCAGCTTCTGTTCAGCCCTTTGCAAATCAGTTCCAGAATTAACTCCTCCTTGGATCGTCCTGTTTTGCTGGAGGCATCTATCAGCCACTCCATAACCGTTTCGGATAAGTCGATGTCCACTGACCGTGGCATTCTTTCCGCTTCTAGGGAGAAGTGATCTGGTGTGCTGGCATGAAACTCATTCATTGCATTCTTTCGACTGGATTTTTAGTTCATATGCCCCCTCCTTCTGAAGGTACTCCGCGAGTGCTTCTTGTAGCAATGCAAGCATCTTCTTATTTTTGTGAAGAGATAGCAGTTTCAGGGCGTGGTGTTCGCGTTCGCCAAGAGCCAGTGTGATCCGTGGCATGGAGAAAGGCTGTTGACCTTGATACATTACGCGCTCATCAAATGGTTGGTTTCTGGTGCTGATGCATCGGTGCACTTGTGCACCAGAGTGCCTTCTTTCTTGCTGTGCGTCGTGCGTGCGGCACCTTGGTTCTGCTGCGGGAGCCCCCTGCATCGGGATTCGGTTTCGGCGCCAGGGGGCCTGCTTGTTCTCGCGGTCAGCCCGCTGCCCAGATCGAGCTGGTGGGTGAGTGTGTGCCACGCCCATTGGCTCGCATCGATGCAAGCGCCTGCGATGTGGCTTGTCACCGGTGGCCTCAGGGGATTGCCGGCCGTGCTAGCCGACAGCAATCGCCACAAGCCTCACCTGGCCTTGGAGGCTGCACGGGATGGGCGCTGACCTGCTCGGCCAGCACCGTGGTGATGTGCTGACACCCAGCGTCCGCCCTTCCTTCCTTGGCGTGCTCGCGTGCAACGTGCCATAGCCGGCCGAGGAGGCGAACGCCGCGATCGCTGCCGGAGCCTTGGATGCGGTGGCCTTCGGCACGGCGTTTCTTTCCACTCCCGATTGCCGGAGCGATGGCGCCGCAGCGCCGCTCTCAACGCCCTCGATCCGAGCGCCTTCTACAGCCCAGGCCCGCCGGGCTAGACCGATACCCATTCCTGAACCCTCAGCCATGACGGCTCCGATGCCGCCTGATCTGCTAGTGATCGCTGCCAGCAATGGCGCCAACCTGCAACTGGCCGAACGATTCGCGAACGCCGCTCGCCAGCAGGGCCAGAGCGCGGCGGTGCTCGATCTCACCACCATCGCGCTGCCCTTGTTCACCCCGCGCGCCCAGCTGGCCGGTAGCCCGCCGGCGCTCGCCGCACTGCAGGCGCAGCTGCTGGCGGCCCCCCGCTGGGTGATCTGCACGCCCGAGTACAACGGCTCGATTCCACCGGTGCTCACCAGTGCCATCGCCTGGCTGTCGGTGCAGGGTGACGATTTCCGAGCCCTCTTCAATGGACGTCCCGTGGCGATCGCCACCCACTCCGGCGGTGGCGGCACCACTGTGATGGCGGCGTTGCGGTTGCAATTGGCCCATCTCGGCGCCCACGTGGTGGGCCGCCAGCTGGTGAGCAACAGCACCCATGCCGCCAAGGATGAATCGATCACCGATCTGATCACCCGCCTGCATGAGCTGCGGGCGCCGTAACCATGCTCCTGCCGCACCTCAACGATTCAACCGCTGCATCTGCCATGTCACCAGCGTGCCCACCGGGCTCCACAGCAGATAGGGGATCAGCAGCAGCACCGCTGCCAGGGAGTGCGGTTGCACCAGCACCGCCAGAGCCATGCCCCACAGCCAGCCGGCCAGGCCGATGGCCGTGCCGTTGGCCAGCCGCCTGCTCCGACAGATCAGCCAGGTGTAGCTCTGCACCAATACCAGCAGCACCAGGTATGCCGCCATCAGTCCCCAGTTGCAGTTGGCGTTCCAGGCCAACAGGGCAGAGGCGTAGAAACAGGTGTAGATCGCAATCCAGATCAGCGGGATCAGGCCCTCAAAGGTGAGCCAGGCCGGCCGCCGCAGGCGCAGGAACCAGGCGAACTGCTCGCGGCTCGGGTTCAGCAGCAGGCCCACAGCCGTCATCACCAACAGGATCACCGCCGCGGCTGCCATCGGTGCGCTCGGAACTGCTCCCAGCCTGGCCAGGGGTTGCTGTTCCGTCAGGACAGCACACGCCACGGCATCAGGCTGCGCGTGTATCGCTGCGTTTGTCGCATACCGATCACCCTGCCCTGGCCCGTGAAACGGTCTGTGGAACAGCCTGGAATCGCAAGAGTCGCCCTTCCTGTGGCGTCGCCTGGCGCGATGGCGGTGCATCCCCGCGTCTTCAGCTGGGTTTCAGCCCCACCACCCAACGCATACGCCTCTGTCGGTGGTCCCCGCCGGCTGGAGGCAGGCGGCCTCCAGCCTTGGCGCCCGGAGCCTGGTGAGTTTTGCGTAGGCCCGGCCTTCAGCGACTTCGCACGGCTGGCTGATCTCCGCGCCCGCGATTGGCCGGCCGGTGCGCTGGCGGAATTCGTGTGAATGGCACGGCGCCCTAGCTTGCAGCGCCGTGACCCTGGCCTTCATGGACTCCGCTCGCCTGCTCGCCCTGTTCACCAAGCCCTACGGCGCCCCCGCCCCGAGCGATGCCCAGTGGCGCGAGCTCTACGCCGATGACGTGCATTTCCAGGACCCCACCCAGGAGAAGCAGGGCATTGCCGCTTATCTCGCCGCCCAGGAAGGCCTGATCCGACGCTGCGATGACGTGTATCTGAAGCCCCTGGCGGTGGCGATCGAGGCTGACACGGCCTTCGTGGAGTGGGAGATGGGCCTGAAGATCAAGGGCGTGGAGTTCATCTACCCCGGCGCCTCCCGCCTGCACCTCAACCGCGAGGGCCGCATCGACGACCACCGCGACTACTTCGACTTCGTGGGCCCCACCTTCGGGCCGGTGCCGCTTGTGGGCGGCTTCGTGCGCTGGCTGTACAAGCGCTTCGTGGGTTGAGCTGCCAGGGCTGCCCTTCAGCGAGGCAGGCCCCACTCCAAGGTTGCGGCGATCAGCAGCGCCATGATCGCGGCACTCCAGGCCGAGCGCAGCAACCGGCTCAGCAACAGGGCTCGGGCCGGGATCATCGGCCCGGGCTGCTAAGCAGCTGAAGGTCCACCTGTGCGGCCGGTACAGCGAAGGTGGGGGAGCGGTCGCTGCGCAGCGGCCAGCGCCTCACCCAGACGTTGTCGCTGAAGGCATCCACGTTGACAACCTGATAAGTGGCATCGGCCGAGCCGCGCAGGCTCACCAGGGCTCCGGGTTCCAGGGGCATGGGGGTCTTGCCGTCGGTTCTCTCCTGGAACCATCCAAGCGGGCCGGCGGGTCTAAACCAGCAGAAATGCTTAAGCCCTGACAGAGTGATCGGGCCCGGCGTTGCCGCCAGCCGGCTCAACGGCCAGGCCCGGCGCCGCTGTTTCTTCATCACCGCTGCGAGGGCGTTGCAGTACCTGCGGCCCGATGTCATGGAGGGCGGCGCCACCTGCGTGTCGCCGGCCCGTTGGGCGACTGCGGCGAAACAGGTGGTGGGGTCAAGGGTGGTCCGCGTCAGGCCTGTTGCTTCAGCTGCAGCAGCTCTGCCAGCACCTCCTGGCTGTGACCACTGGGGCGCACGGCCGTCCAGCGGGCTCGCAGGATGCCGGCGGGGTCGATCAGGAAGGTGTGGCGCTGGGAGAACGGCGCGATCCAGCTGCCGTAGGCCGTGCTCACGCGGCCGCCAGGATCGGACAACAACGGGAAGGCCAGCGACTCACTGCCGCAGAACTGGCTGTGGGAGTCGGCATCATCGGCGCTGATGCCCACCACCGCGGCACCGGCTTTGCGGAAGTCGGCCAGATCACGCTGGAAGCCACGGGCCTCGATTGTGCAGCCCTCGGTGAAATCGCGTGGGTAGAAGTAGAGCACCAGCCATTGGCCGGCGAAGTCCGCCAGCTTCAGCTGTGCTTCGCGGGTGGCACCACCAGCATCCGGTGCCACGCCGCCGAGGTTGAAATCCGGCGCGCCCTGATCCAGTTCCGGCAATGTGCCACCCATGGCAAAAGCCTGCGGCGACAACGCCAGCAGGCTGAGGGAGGTGATGCCGAGGCCGCAGAGGAGCTGGCGTCGGTTCATGGGAGAGAAGCGCCGTTCGCTGGCGCAGTCTGGCAAGGGTGGGAGGCTGCCGAAGGCCGCGCTCAGATCTTGGCCAGATTGATCCCGAGCTCTTTGGCGTAGGCGCCCAGTCCCTTCTTCTGGACGGTCTTCAGGGCGCGGGTGGACAGGCGGAGCTTGACGAAGCGGTTGCCCTCAGCCCACCACAGACGGCGCTCCTGAAGGTTCACCTGCTGCAGCTTTTTGGTGCGCACGTGAGAGTGCGACACGGCCATGCCGTTGTTGGCGCGCTTGCCGGTGAGTTGGCAGACCCGAGACATGACCTTCAACCAAGTGAAAACAATATGGCCGCTGGCCACTGGCCGATCGTATCAAACAGCGGAACCTTGACGTGTGTGTCAAGCCAAGCGCTCACCTGAGGCCGTGCTGAAGCGCAGCTCCTGCTCCTCACGCCAGCTCACCTGCAGAGATTCGCCTGGATCGAGTCCTGCCTCCGCCAGCATCAGCAGTTCGCCGCGACTGGTCTCCAGCCAGAGCAGTTGCTGGGCCCCCTGCCATTCGCGGCGCAGCAGCCGTGCCGGCAGGCCTCCGTTCTCCACCAGGTGCACCTGTTCAGGGCGGATGCCCAGCTGCACGCCGCTCTCGCCGGGGAGCAGGTTGATGCCGGGGCGGCCGAGGAAGCGAGCCACGAACAGGTTGGCCGGGTGGTGATAGAGCTCCTTGGGGCTGCCCACCTGCTGCAGAACACCGCCCTGGAGCACAGCGATGCGATCGGCCAGGCCCATCGCCTCCTGCTGGTCGTGGGTGACGTGGATCACCGGGTGGTCGGCCCGACGCAGGAGGGCGCGCAGTTCCGGTCGCAGCTGATCGCGCAGCTGGGCATCGAGATTGCTCATCGGCTCATCCAGCAGCATCAGTCGTGGCTGACGCAGCAGGGCCCGGGCCAGCGCCACCCGTTGCCGCTGCCCGCCGGAGAGCTGGGCCGGTCGGCGCAGCTCCAACCCATCCAGCTGCAGCAGGGCCAGCACCTCGCTGATGCGCTGCCGCCGCTCCTGGGCTGGAACACCGCGCACCTCCAGTCCCAGCTCCAGGTTGGCCTGAACGTTCAGGTGCGGATAGAGCGCGTAGCTCTGAAACACCATCGCCACCTGACGCTGACCGGCCGGCCGATCGGTCACGTCATCGCCATCCAGCTGGATGCGGCCACCACTCACCGGATCGAGCCCGGCCAGCAGGCGCAGGGTGGTGGTCTTGCCGCAACCGCTCGGGCCCAGCAGTGCCAGGCTTTCCCCTGGCGCCACCGAGAGGGTGAGGCGATCCAGCAGCAGGCGATCGCCGATGCGGCGGCTCAGCCCCTCGCAGTGCAGACCTGTCCTGCTCATCCCTTGACAGCCCCCTGGCTGAGTCCACTGACGATCTGGCGCTGGAACACCAGCACGAGGGCCAGCAGTGGCAGGGCACCGAGCACCGTGGCGGCCGCGAAGGCGCCGTAGGGCACCGCATAGACCGACGAACCAGCGATGCGGGCCATGGCCACCGGCAGGGTGAGCAGCTCACTGCGGCTGATCCAGGTGAGGGCGATCGGGTATTCGTTCCAACTGAACAGGAACACCAGAATCGCCGTACTGGCGATCGCCGGTGCCAGCAGTGGCAGCAGCACCCGCCGCAGGCGTTGCCACAGGTTCATGCCCTCCAGCCGAGCGGCGTCCTCCAGCTCCTGCGGCAGATCGGCAAAGGCGGCCCGCAGCAGCAGCACCGCCAGTGGCAGCGACAGACCCGCATAGGGCAGGGCCAGCGCCAGCAGCTGATTGCCCCAGCCCAGCGCCCGTGCCAGCTCCAGCAGGGCCAGGAACAGCAGCACATAGGGGAACATCGCCGCCGCCAGCAGCACCAGGCTCACGGCGCCGCGCACGGCCGCTCGCTGGCGCTGCAGGCCATAGGCGGCTGGAATCGCCAGCAGCAGCGTCAGCCCCGTGCTGGTGCCACCCACCAGGGTGCTGTTCAACAGGTAGCGCCAGAACGGTGGATCTCCCTGCAGCAGCTGGCGGTAGTTGGCCAGCGTCCAGCCCTGAAGCCAGGCCGACGGACCCTGCAGCACCAATGCCTCCGGGGTGCGCAGGGAGGTGAGCAGCTGCCAGAGCAAGGGCAGCAGACTCCAGCCCAGGGCCGCCAGCAGCGGCAGAGCGTGGCCGAGGTGCCGTGCGGCAGGTCCTGGTTGGCCTGTGCTGCCACGGGTGACTCGTGGTGCGATGGTCATGCCCTGAGCTCTCCAGCCTCAAGGCGTCGCTGCCGCCATGCCTGCGCCAGCAGCAGCAGAGCACTCAGGGCGAGCAGCAGGCTGAACATGCTGAGCATCACGGTGGCGGCGTAGCCGAAATCGAGAAAGCGCATCGCGTTCAGGTAGGCGTAGAGCGCCAGGCTTTCGGTGCTGCCGGCGGGCCCGCCACCGCTGAGCACCTGAATCAGGTCGAACACGCCGAGGGCCTGGGCCAGGCGAAACAGGGCAGCCAGCATCAGGTAGGGCGTCAGCAGTGGCAGAGTGAGGCGCCTCAGCCGCTGCCAGGGGCGGGCTCCCTCAAGCCGCAGCGCCTCTTCCAGCTCCCTGGGAATCGCCTGCAGACCGGCCAGGAGCAGCAGGGCCACGAACGGCGTGGTCTTCCACACGTCGGCCAGCACCGTGAACAGCCAGGTGGTGGCCGGTTCCGACAGGAAGCCGAAGGCTGGCAATCCGATGCTCTGCAGCAGACCGTTCAGCGGCCCGAAAGGGGTGTTGAGAATCCACCGCCAACCGAGGGCCATCACGGTGGTCGGCAGTGCCCAGGGCAGCAGCACCAGCGCCCGCACCAGGCCGCGCCTCGGCAGGGGGCGGTGCAGCAGCAGCGCCAGGGCCAGCCCCAGCAACAGCTCCAGGGCCAGTGACAGGCCGGCGAAGCGCAGGGTCTGGGCGGCGTCCTGCCAGAAGCGGGCATCGGCCAGCAGCCGCTGCCAGTTGGCGCCACCGTTGGGCAGCGCCACCAGGCCGGTGAGCACCGAGCTGGCCTGCAGGCTCAGCCAGCCGTAGCGCAGCAAAGGCCAGAGGAATACAGCCGCCACCAGGGCCAGGGAGGGGAGGAGCAGCACAAGGGAGATCGCCATCTCAGGCCAGGGGGGCGGAGGCCCGCAGAATCAGCTGGCTCTGGCGTTGGGCTTCAGCCATGGCCGCCTGCGGGGTCCCTGAGCCGGTGATCAGGCCCGAAAGCTCACGTTGCATCACATCGCTCAGCTGGGCATACAGCGGCGTGAGCGGTCGCAGCGCCGTGCGCTCCAGGGCCTGGCGCAGCACCGGCAGCAGCGGCAGCTGGGCCTGCAGCTCCTCGTCGTCCAGCAGCGACTGCCACACCGGGGTGTAGCCGTAGCGCAGAGCCAGATCGCGGTTTGTGGCTTCGCCCGTGAACCAGCGCATCACCGCCGCCGCCTGTTGCGGATGCTCGCTGCCGCGCAGCATCGAGAAACCCCAGCTGCCCTGGGTCCCATCTCCCAGGCTCACCACACCCACCCGGCCGGCCACAGCACTGCCGGGCTTCTGCAGCTCGGCCCAGGCGTAAGGCCAGTTGCGCATGAAAGCCGCCTGCCCGGCGCCGAAGATCTGCAATGCCTCCGATGCCGAGACGTTGGCCACCGCCTCCGGGGTCACGCCGCTGCGCACCAGCTCAGCCAGCCAGGCGGCCGCCGCGATCGCCTGGGGACTGTCGAGTTCAGCGGTGCGGTTGTCTCCCGGCCGGAGCCAATGGCCGCCGAACTCGCGCAACACCTCCAGGAACACGCAACTGAGGCCTTCGTCCTGGCGCCCTTGCCACACGTACCCCCAGCTCACCAGGTCGCGGCGGCGCAGGTCAGCTGCCGTGGCTGCCAGCTCCTGCAGCGAGTGGGGCGGACCGTCCATCAGATCGGTGCGCCAGTAGAGCAGGCCCATGTCCGCCAGCAGGGGCAGTCGCCAGAGGTGGCCGCCGAAAGCATTGCCAAGCTGGGCACCGGGAGCCATGCCGGCGAGGGCGTCGTCCCCCAGCAGGGGCTCCAGCGGCTCCAGCCAGCCGGCGGCGGCGTACTTGGGCGTCCAGGTGACGTCCATCAGCAGCAGGTCGTCGGGGGTATCCCCCAGCAGCAGGCTGCTGATCGCCAGATCGGAGAGCGCCTCGGTGTCGAGCGGGCCGCGCGTCACAGCGATCTGAACGTCGCGGTGCTCGCGGTTGAAGCTGGCCACCAGCGGAGCGGTGGCATCGGCAAAGGGCGCCGGCATCAGCACCGACACGTCCACCGGCCTCGTTCCAGCCAGTCCGACCCCCACCCCCAGCCCTGCTGCTGCCCAGAGCAGCAGGGTCAGCGTGCAACAACACGCGGTCAGCGCCAGCAGACGCCGACCGCCGAAGCCGATTCGAGGTGGCTGGCTGCCAGTCGGCAAGCGATCAGAGGCCGCGCTCCATCAGCTTGCCCATCAGATCGCAACTGCGCTGCTGGAACCCGGCCAGTTGATTCGGTTCGAGACCACCCACCGCCAGGCGCGCCATGTCGTAAACGTGGCGGCTGAGGTCGTCGGCCAGCTGCTGGCTGGGGGAATTGCCCTCTGCGGTGATCACCGAGCCGGCCGACAGCTTCAGCAGGCCATCCACCAGTGCGTGCCTGCGGTTCACCAGCAGCACGTGGTGATCGGGCAGTCCGGGCAGGCGTTGCTCCATCAGGGCACCCATATCGTTGATGCGCCGCATCTGCTCGGGCAGCAGGATCAGGGCGGCGGGGGCGTGATCGCCCTTGAGTGCCTGCACCTGAATCGTCACCTTGTCGTTGGCCAGGGCGGCCTTGAACAGGTCGCGCAGTTTCTCGGAGCTCTCCTTGCCGTCGGCATCGGCCAGTTCGCTCTCCTTCACCTGCAGCGAGTCGTCGAGTTCGCTGTCGACCCGTTGGAACTTCAGCTCGTTGTGGCGGTACTCCAGCCAGGGGATGAACTGGGTGTCGATGAAGGTGTCGGCCAGCAGCACCTC
>JBEBCC010000033.1:0-11861 GCA_041158125.1 Cyanobacteriota bacterium | reverse complement strand
TCTCCTCCATGACTGTGACCGCCAGCAGCGGCAGCAGCAGGGTTGCTCCTCAGCGCTACGACACCCTGCCGCTCTCCAGCGTCCGCCAGGCGGAACAGCAGGATCGCTTCCCCGATGGGGGCGAGCTGAACACGCTGGTGACCTTCTTCCAGAGCGGTCAGCTGCGCCTCGAAGCAGCCCGTCGCCTGTCGGCGAATGCTGAATCGATCGTGGCTCGTGCCGCCAACCGCATCTTCACCGGCGGTACGCCGCTCTCCTACCTGGATGCACCGCTGACCCCGGCGCAGGGCGGCAGCACTGATCCGCTGGCCGCCGACCAAGCCGCCTTCCAGCGGTCGGTGCAGACCTTCACCGGCGCCGCAGCGCCCAAGCAGGGCAATGCTTTCACGCGACTGCTGCAGGGTGCCGGTGGTGACGCCGATGTGCGCGTAGTGCTGCCTACCGGCTTCAGCCCGATCTCGGTGGCCCGCTACGGCACCGAGCGGATGAAGAAATCGATCCGCGACCTGGCCTGGTTCCTGCGCTACGTGGGCTATGCGGTCGTGGCCGGCGATCCGAGCATCCTGCGCGTCAACACCCGCGGCCTGCGCGATGTCCTCGAGAAGGGGTGCTCCCTGGCCGCCACCAACGTGGCGCTGCAAGAGATGCGGGCCGGCGCCGCCGAACTGATCAAGGATCTGCCTGAAGCGCGGCAGCTGCTGATCGAGAGCTTCAACGTGCTGCTCGAGGAGCTGGCCGTTCCGACACCCTCGGCCCGTCAACGGCTCGGCAGCCCTGAGAATCAGGGTCTGCAGTTGCCCGCGATCTACGCCCTCGCAGCCCAGGGCAAAGCCCAGCGCTTCATCATGAAGCCCGGCATGAGCGGCGCTCAGAAAGCCGAAGTGGTACGCGCCGCCTACCGCCAGGTATTCGAACGCGACATCGTCAAGGGCTACAGCCAAGTGGTTTGCCCGGTGGAGGCCACCCAGGTTCGCCAGGGCGACATCTCGATGCGCGAGTTCATCCGTGCCCTCGGCCACAGTAAGGAATACCGGCAGCAGTTCTACGGTCGCTTCTCCAACAGCCGGGCCGTTGAACTGGCCTTCCGCCACTTCCTCGGCCGCGGCATCAGCTCCCGCGAGGAATTCACCCGCTATTTCGACATCGTCTCCGCCCAGGGCCTGAAAGGTCTGGTGGATTCGCTGATCAACACCATGGAATACGCCCAGGTGTTCGGCGAGGAGACCGTGCCGTACCTGCGCGACATCGGCGAAGAAGCTCAGGAAAGCGCTGGCTGGGGCTCAAACCGCAAGCTGTTCCGCTTCAGCGCACCTTTTGAGGGAGCCCCGCAGTACGTCACCCTGTACGCCAGCTATCGCCAGCCATTCGCCGATCAGCATCCCTACGGGGGTGGCAACGATCCACTCGGCCTGAACTACGGCGCGATCTTCCCCTCGGGCACCGCCAACGTGGCCACGCGCCCGGCCCCCTTCGGCTACGACACACGCCGGATCCTGGTGGGCAATGGCATGCGCCAGCCCGGCCAGATGAACAGTCCACAGTTCCGCGCCTCAGTGCCACGCAAGGCCGGGCCGAAGGTGGTGCGCCTGCAGCAGATCGCCACGGGCGGCGCCTCGGTGCCCCGGCGTGGCGGTCAGCCCAGCATCCGCAACACGGAAGCCAGCACCCAGGCGGTGATCCGTGCGGTGTACGTGCAGGTGCTCGGCAACACCGGCTACGCCGGTGAGCGCAACACCGTGGAGGAGATCAAACTCGAGAACGGCGATCTCAGCTTGCGCGAGTTCGTGCGCCAGGTGGCCCGCAGTGATGCCTTCCGCCGTCGCTACTGGAGCGGCCTCTACATCTGCAAGGCGATTGAGGTGATGCACCGCCGTCTGCTCGGTCGGCCCACCTTCGGCCGCTGGGAAATCGACGGCTACTTCGACGTAGCAGCCCGCAAAGGCTTCTACGGCGTCATCGACGCCATGATCAACAGCCCTGAATACAGCGAGAGCTTCGGCGAGGACACCGTCCCCTATGAACGCTTCATCACCCCCAACGACCTCACCACCCGCCGTGCGCCCGCCCTCAAGCGACCGTTCAATGCGGCGGCCGTGGCTGACATCACGCCGCGCATTCGCCCTGAGGTCACCCCGCCCGAGGACTTCCGCTTCTCCGGCAACCTGACTCCCCGCAACCTGCCGGGCCGCAGCACGGTGGTGCGCGGCAGCTGGAGCGCCACCCTCACCGGCGGTGAAACCCTCGCCCCTGCCGCTGCAGCGCCCAAAGGCCCTGGCTCGCTCCAGACCCCGCCAGTCCCAAACCGCCGCTGGAGTGCACCCCGCTGGCAGCCCGGCGGTGGGGCGGCGCCCACCTGGACCGCCGGCAGCACAGGCTTCAGCGTTTCAGCACCAACGGTCTCGCCGCTGCGCACGGCTGTGGCGATCGGTGCTGGCTGGACCCCCCGGGTATCGAGCGGATCGCCTGGAGTCACGGCTGAACAGCCCGGCGCCGCCATGGCCAAGGCCCTGCGGCCCGGAACGCTGCAGGGGTTCCGCAAGCGTCAGAGCCTTGGCGGCGTTGTGAAGCTATCGATGCAGCCCAGCACCAGCGAACTGAGCGAAGCGATCGAGGCGGTCTACCGGCAGCTGCTGGGCCGCCAGCCGTTGGCATCCGAACAGCTGGGCGATGCCGAATCCCAGTTGCGCAACGGGCGGTTGTGCGTGGCTGAATTCGTGGCGAAGGTTGCCGGCAGTGAGCTGTTCAATCGCCGCCTTAATCGGATGGCGCCCCTCAGAGCGGCCGCCGCGGCCTACCTGGCCCTGCTTGGTCGTGCCGCCCAGCCCGCTGAAACGAGCGCGTTCCTGTCAACCCGCGCCGCCCGCGGACAACGGGCTGCGGTGGAGGCGATTCTCAATTCGGCGGAATATGCCGATCGCTTCGGCAGGGACACGGTGCCGCACCTCGCCGGCATGGCGACCAGTGACGGCATCCCTCTGACCACCGTGAACCGCACCGCCAGCCTCTATGGCGGCAATGCAGGCCTGAACCCGCCCCTGCGCGGCGCTCTCTGAGCCGAACAGACCGGATGATGCCGGAGCCAGAGCTCCGGCGACCGACCCCTCGGCCGATGGCCGAGGGGTTTTTGCTTCGCTGGAGTTATGTCACTCCAACAGCAACAGATTGTGATCTTGATCAACAACGGAAGCCGAAACCCAGGCGAAGTTGCTGTTAAAAACCAACACAGAACCGACCTAGCCACAGGCAGGGCAAAAGCCAGTCCCCGCCTGGGTTCTCAAGGAGAAAGGTGGCCGTGAAGAACTGTTACCACAGCTCGGGACGCCGTGGGGTGCTGCCACAGAATGACTCGGCGAACAGCACTGCTGTCGCGCCCTTCAGTCACCGCACTTCCGCAGCCCGTCCGAATCGGCCACCTGGCAGCAGGTGATCCGTGCGGCAGGCAGGAGCAGCCGCAGACCCCTGCAGGACTGACCCGCAAAGCACGGACCTGAAGACCTCCCCCCTTACCCACCGGATATCGGTCACCAGTTCTGGCGACCGCTTGTTTCGAGGCAGAACTGCATGAGCATCGTCTCCAACTCGATCATCAACGCGGACGCCGAAGCCCGCTACCTCAGCCCTGGCGAACTCGACCAGATCAAGGCTTTCGTCAGTGGCGGTCAGCGTCGTCTGCGCGTGGCCCAGGTTCTGAGCGAGAGCCGTGAGCGCATCGTCAAGACCGCCGGCGGCGCCCTCTTCCAGAAGCGCCCCGACGTCATCTCTCCCGGCGGTAACGCCTACGGCGAGGAGATGACTGCCTCCTGCCTGCGCGACATGGATTACTACCTGCGCCTGGTGACCTACGGCATCGTTGCCGGCGATGTGACTCCGATCGAAGAGATCGGCATCATCGGCGCCAAGGAGATGTATCGCTCCCTGGGCACCCCCCTCGAAGCCATGGCTGAAGCCGTGCGCGAGATGAAGAACGCCGCCATGAGCCTGCTCACCGGCAGCGACGCCGAAGAGGCTGGCTTCTACTTCGACTACGTCGTCGGCGCCCTCTCCTGAGGTTCCTTCCTCTCCACCACTCCGCCTCTTCGATCAGGTTCCATGCAAGACGCAATCACCAACGTCATCAACCAGGCCGACGTTCAGGGTCTGTACCTGGACACCTCCTCCATGGGTCGCCTGGAGCAGTACTTCGCCAGCGGTGAGCTGCGCGTTCGTGCCGCCGCCACCATCAGCGCCAACGCTGCGGCAATCATCAAGGAAGCCGTGGCCAAGTCGCTGCTGTACTCGGACATCACCCGTCCGGGCGGCAACATGTACACCTGCCGGCGCTATGCGGCCTGCATCCGCGACCTCGACTATTACCTGCGCTACGCCACCTACGCCATGCTGGCTGGCGACACCTCGATCCTCGACGAGCGTGTGCTGAACGGCCTCAAGGAGACCTACAACTCCCTGGGTGTGCCCATCGGTGCCACCGTGCAGTCGATCCAGGCCATGAAGGAAGTCACCGCCTCCCTGGTGGGTCCCGACGCCGGTCGTGAAATGGGCGTCTACTTCGACTACATCAGCTCCGGCCTGGGCAACTGATCCCGCCTCCGGCACACCCCGCGGATTCATCCCATGCGCCTGTTCAAAGTCACGGCCTGCATCCCCTGCCCGGAGAAGACCCGTTCCCAGCGCGAGCTGCAGAACACCTTCTTCACCAAGTGGGTGCCCTTCGAGAGCTGGTTCGCTGAACAGCAGCGGATCATGAAGCAGGGTGGCAAGATCCTGAAAGTCGAACTGGTCACCGGTCGCCGTCAGGTCAACGTCGGCAACTGAACCGAAGGTCCACCCTCAGGGTTCGCCTCCAAGCCTTCACAAAGCCCGGCTCCAGCCGGGCTTTTCTGTTTGCTCTGGCAACGGAAATACGGGATAGTCGGATCTGGCACATCCCCAGCTCTTGACCCGCACCGGCACCCCTTCACCGCCACGCCAGCCGGGCCCGGCGCCGAGCAAACCAGCGGCTGCCGGCTTCCTGCCCGTGCCGTTCGGCCATTGGCCCGCTGAATCGCGTCTGCTGCTGGGCATGGTCGCCCTGTGGTGCCTGCTTGGCCTGCTGGTGCTCGGGTCCGCCAGCTGGTGGGTGGCAGCCCGCGAGATGAAAAACGCCAGCTATTACCTCAGCCGCCAGGCCCTGTGGCTCCTGGCGAGCTGGGGGCTGCTGTATCTGGGTCTGCGCCTCAGCCTGCGGCGTTGGCTGCGGCTGGCGGGGCCGGCCCTGCTGATCGGCACACTGCTGGTGGGGCTCACCCTGGTGATCGGCAGCACCGTCAATGGTGCCAGTCGCTGGCTGGTGATCGGCCCGATCCAGCTGCAGCCCACCGAGCTGATCAAGCCGTTTCTGGTGCTGCAGGGCGCGTCGCTGTTCTCCCATTGGAACCGCATCGCCCATGAGCAGAAGTTGATCTGGTTGGGTGTGTTCGTCATCACCCTGGGCCTGATCCTCAAACAGCCGAACCTCAGCACCGCAGCTCTCTGCGGCATCTTGCTCTGGCTGATGGCCCTGGCCTCGGGCCTGCCACTCTGGGCCATGTTCGGCAGTGCTGGCGCCGGTCTGGCCGTGGCCATCACCAGCATCGCCATCAACCCCTATCAGTTGATCCGGGTCACCTCCTTCCTCGACCCCTGGAAGGATGCGCAGGGAGATGGCTACCAACTCGTGCAGAGCCTGCTGGCGATCGGCTCCGGAGGCCTGCTGGGCGAAGGCTACGGCCTCTCCACCCAGAAGCTGCAGTACCTGCCGATTCAGAGCACCGACTTCATCTTCGCGGTGTTCGCCGAAGAGTTCGGCTACGTGGGCAGCATCGCCCTGCTGGTATTCCTTCTGCTGTTCGGCTACGTCGGCCTGCGGATTGCCCTGGGCTGCCGCAGCAACCAGCAACGGCTCGTGGCCATCGGCTGCACCACCCTGCTCGTGGGCCAGTCGATCCTCAATATCGCCGTCGCCAGTGGTGCCATGCCCACCACCGGCCTGCCACTGCCGATGATCAGCTACGGCGGCAACTCACTGCTGGCCAGCCTGCTCACCGCAGGTCTGCTGATGCGCTGCTCTCTGGAAGGGGCGGGGCTGGAGCCGGTGCGGCCGCGACGGCAGCGTCGCCGGCAGCCCGGTGCGCAGAGCGCCCGGATAGGCTGAGCGGCCCGTGAGCGCCTGAAGTCCGCCATGTCCGCGTTCGCCCTGGCGGATTGGGCCCGCAGCGCGGAGACCCTCCTGCAAGCATCCCTGGCTCATCCGGGTGCCTTCACCATCGCCCTGGTATTCGCCGGTGGGCTGCTCACCAGCCTGGGACCTTGCTCACTGGGGCTGTTGCCGGTGACCCTGGCCTACCTGGCCGGATTTGAAGGCGGCAACCATCGCCCCTGGCTGCGCAGCCTCAGCTTCTGCGCCGGCATCGCCGCCTCTCTGGTGCTGCTCGGTCTGGCCAGTGGCAGCCTCGGCCGCATCTACGGCCAGGTGCCGGGGCTGATTCCCACCCTCACGGCTCTGCTGGCCCTGCTGATGGGCCTGCAGCTGCTCGGCCTGCTGCCGCTGCAGTTGCCGGCAGGCCCTGACCCGGAACGCTGGCGGCGGCGAGTGCCCCCCGCCCTGGCCCCCCTGGCCGCAGGTCTGGCCTTCGGCCTGGCAGCATCCCCGTGCACCACACCCGTGCTGGCGGTGCTGCTGGCCTGGATCGCCCAGGCAGGAGCGCCCCTGGCCGGTGTGGTGCTGCTCGCCGCCTTCGCCATCGGCCAGGTGCTGCCCCTGCTGCTGGCGGGAACCGTCGCCGCCTGGCTGCCGCGCCTGCTGGCCCTGCGCTCGCTCGGGCAGTGGGTGCCGCCGCTCAGCGGCGCCGTGCTGCTGCTGTGCGGCGCCCTCACCCTGCTGGCCCAGTGGAGCTGAACCACCTGTGAATCCACTCAAGCGCCTGGTCGCCTGGATCTCCGATCTGCGTGTGGCCATCGGCCTGCTGATCGCTATCGCCATCGCCAGCGGACTGGGCACGCTGGTGCCTCAGAAGGAGAGCGCCGCTCTTTACCACCGCGTTTACGACGATCAACCCTGGCTGGGGCTGTTCAAGGGCGATCAGATCCTGGCCCTGCAGCTCGATCATGTGTATTCGAGCCAGTGGTTTCTGGCCCTGCTGGCCTGGCTCGGGCTGGCGCTGATCCTCTGCAGCTGGCGCCGGCAGTGGCCGGCCCTGCAGGCGGCGCTGCGCTGGATCGATTACAGCAACCCACGCCAACTCAGCAAGCTCACCCTGGCGGAGACCATCCATTGCGACGCCGAAGCGCAACTGACCCGACTGGAGGCCCTGCTGACGAGCCGGGGGTGGCAGCTGCGCCGCCAGGACGGACGCCTTGCGGCGCGCCGAGGGGTGAGCGGGCGCGTCGGGCCGCTGCTGGTCCACACCGGGCTGGTGGTGCTGATGGTGGGAGCCGCCTGGGGTTCCCTGGCCGGGCAGCGACTGGAGCGATTCCTCTCCCCCGGCAATGTGCTCGAGCTCTTGAACAACCGCGGTCAGACACAGGTCAGCGTCAGCCTGGATGCCTTCGGCATTGACCGCGACCCGGCCGGCCGGCCGGAGCAGTTTCACTCACGCCTGACCCTGCGGCCGGGGGGTGAGGACAACGCCAAGGGCACGGCCGACGTGCGGGAGATCAGCGTCAATCACCCCCTGCGCTATCAGGGCATGACCGTGTACCAGGCCGACTGGGCCCTGGCGGCCCTGCAGGTGCAGCTGGGCCGCAGCCCCGTGCTGGAGCTGCCGCTACAGAGCTATCCGCAGCTGGGCGAACAGGTCTGGGGAATCGTGCTGCCCACCCGACCCGATGGCAGCAATCCTGTGCTGCTGGCCCTCTCGAGCGAGCAGGGTCCGGTGACGGTCTATTCAGCCGACGCCGAAGAGCTGGGCACGCTGATCCCCGGCGCAGATCCCGTGGAGATCGCCGGCATCCCGCTGCGCATTGCCGGTGTCGTGCCCGCGAGCGGCCTGCTGCTCAAGCGCGATCCAGGCGTTCCCCTGGTCTACAGCGGCTTTGCCATCGCCCTGGCGGGCGGAGCCCTGAGCCTGATCGCCACTCGCCAGCTCTGGGCCATCGCCGACGCCGATCAGCAGCGCCTGCACGTGGGTGGCCTCTGCAACCGCAACCTGACCGCCTTCGCCCAGGAGTTACCGCAGTTGCTGGCGGAGCTGCGGTAATTCTCAGGCCAGGGCACCGGAAGCCTCAACAGGGTTGGCGCGTGCCATGGCTGGCGCGAATCACAGTGTGCACATTGCCGCGGGGGTTGAAATCAGCCTCCAGCTGCATCCACACCGGCTCGCAGGCGGCCACGAAGTCATCGAGGATGCGATTGGTGACCTCCTCATGGGAGATCGAGCGGTCGCGATAGCTGTTCACGTAGAGCTTGATCGCCTTGAGCTCGATCACCCGCGGACCTGGCTGATACAGCAGGCGCAGGGTGGCGAAATCGGGATAGCCGGAGAACGGACACTTGCAGGTGAATTCAGGCAGGCTGATCGCGATCTCGTACGCCCGACCGGGCCGGGGGTTATCGAAGCAGATCAGCGCAGCCTCAGCGATGGCGCGCTCGCCATAGAGCGGTGTACGGGTCTGCTCAGAGGCGGCTGCAGAAGCAGCAGGGGCGGCGGCAGCGGGATTCATGGCGGCGCGGAGACGCAAGGCGGATGCTACGCAGCGTGCCAGCCGTAGCATCCGTCACACACGCCCCGAGGCAGCTGCGGCCTAATGGCCGTGCCGGCACCCTGTCAGGTCCGGCTTCCCCTCCCAGACCTTTCCTGAGAGACTCCCTCCAGACCGAGCTCCCGCAGCCATGAAAAAAGTCGAGGCCATCATTCGTCCCTTCAAGCTCGAAGACGTCAAGCTGGCTCTGGTCAACGCCGGCATCGTGGGCATGACCGTGAGCGAAGTGCGGGGCTTCGGCCGCCAGAAGGGCCAGGTGGAGCGCTACCGCGGCTCCGAATTCACCGTGGAATTCCTGCAGAAGCTCAAACTCGAGATCGTGGTCGACGACGACCGGGTCGACACCGTGGTGAATGCCATCCAGGACGCTGCCCGCACCGGCGAGATCGGCGACGGCAAGATTTTCATCAGCCCGGTCGACTCGGTGATCCGCATCCGCACGGGCGACCGCGACAGCAGCGCCATCTGAGCCGACGACCTCTGCACAGCGCCCCGCTCAGCCCTCCAGCGTGGTAGCCACCAACCGGCGGATCGCCTCTCCATCCGGAGGGGCGACGCCCCCTTGCTCCCCTGTGCCGCTGCGCAGCCAGAGCAGGTATTCATGGTTGCCGGCCGGACCCGTGATCGGTGACGCCACCAGACCACAGGCATTCCAGCCCTCCGTCGCCGCCGCATCGATCACGGCAGCGATCGCATCACAATGCGCCGCTGGGTCACGAACCACGCCCCCCTTGCCGACCCGCTCACGCCCCACCTCGAACTGGGGCTTGACCAGCAGCACCGCCTCGCGTGGCCCCTCCACCAGCAGCCGCCCCAGGGCCGGCAACACCAGCGCCAACCGGATGAACGACACATCAGCCACCGCCAGATCGGGCCAGGGGTCAGCCTCGCCGTAGAGCTGCTCAGGCTGCAGGTGCCGCAGGTTGGTGCGCTCCTTCAGCACCAGGCGGGGATCGGTGCGCAGGCTCCAGGCCGTCTGGCCGTAACCCACATCCACGCCATACACACGGGCGGCACCGTGCTGGAGCAGGCAGTCGCTGAAGCCACCGGTGGAAATGCCGCCATCAAGGCAGATCCTGCCCTCCAGTGCGATTGGAAACGCCTCCACAGCTGCCAGCAGCTTTTCGCCCCCGCGTGACACAAAGCGCTGGGGCTGCTCCACCTGAAGCTCCGCCTCCGGGGGCAGCTCCAGCCCCGGCTTATCGAGCACACGATCGCCGCTGCGCACCTTGCCGGCACGGATCAGCTGCTGCGCCTGCTGGCGACTGCTGGCGAGGCCCCGCTCCACCAGCTGCAGATCCAGGCGTTGCTTGCGGGCCATCGGCGATGGAAGGCGGCGGGAGAACTGAGGACCCCATGTGCATCGTGCCGCAGCAACGCCGAGGCGCCGTGACAAAACCACACGCGAAACGGAACAAAAACCAGCCCTGCCGGGGCACAACCGCAAAGGCTCCAGAGGATGGCCATCAGCTCAGGCCAACCCATGGGGCGCATCGCCGGCCGCACCAAAGCCACTTCACCCGCCGCTCCACCTGGCAATGTGCTTGAACTGCTCCAGCCGGGGAGCTTCGTGAAACTGCGCAACCAGCCGCCAGATCTCCCCCCCTTCCAGCTGATCCACTGCCGCGGCGGTCGCTGCTGGGTGCGGCAGCAGAGCTGGGGACCACTGGTGCACTGGGAGGTGGAGCACCGCCAGCTCACCGCCCACTGAACAATCAGGCCCAGAACCTTCGAACTCAGCCGCTCTGCGCCCACAGCGGCCACGAGTCCCTGGCTGAGGGCCGTTCCATACATTGGTCTCGCTGTGAGCCCAAGGCGGCCTTGATCGAGCGTTACACCCTGCCCGAGATGGGCGCCATCTGGAGTGAGGAAGCCAAGTTCCAGAGCTGGCTGGATGTGGAGATCGCCGCCACGGAGGCCAACTGCGAGCTGGGTCGCGTTCCCGCCGAAGCCGTGGCCACGATCAAGGCGAAGGCAGCCTTCAGCGTGGAGCGCATCCTCGAGATCGAGGCCGAGGTGCGGCACGACGTGATCGCCTTCCTCACGAATGTCAACGAACACGTGGGCGACGCCGGCCGCCACATCCACGTGGGCATGACCAGCTCGGACGTGCTGGACACGGGCGTGGCCCTGCAGATGAAGGCCTCGGTGCAGCTGCTGCGCACCGAGCTGGATGCCCTGGCCGAGGCCATCCGCGAGCTGGCCCGCGCCCACAAAGGCACGGTGATGATCGGCCGCAGCCACGCCATCCACGGCGAGCCGATCACCTTCGGCTTCAAGCTGGCCGGCTGGCTGGCGGAGGTGGAGCGCAACCGCGAGCGCCTGGAGCGACTGGAAACGGTGGTGAGCGTGGGCCAGATCTCCGGCGCCATGGGCACCTACGCCAACACCGATCCCCGGGTGGAAGAGATCGCCTGCGCCAGGCTCGGCCTGGTGCCCGACACCGCCAGCACCCAGGTGATCTCCCGCGATCGCCACGCGGAATACATCCAAACGCTGGCCCTGGTGGGTGCGGCTCTGGAGCGCTTCTCCACCGAGATCCGCAACATGCAGCGCACCGATGTGCTCGAGGTGGAGGAGAACTTCGCCAAGGGCCAGAAGGGCAGCTCGGCCATGCCCCACAAGCGCAACCCGATCCGCAGCGAGCGCATCGGCGGCCTGGCCCGCGTGCTGCGCAGCTACGTGGTGGCGGCCCTGGAAAACTGCGCCCTCTGGCACGAGCGCGACATCAGCCACAGCTCCGTGGAGCGGATGATGCTGCCCGATTGCTCCGTCACCCTGCACTTCATGCTGCGGGAGATGACCGCCGTGGTGAAGGGTCTGGGTGTGTACCCGGAGAACATGGCCCGCAACATGAATGTGTACGGCGGCGTGGTGTTCAGCCAGCGGGTGCTGCTGGCCCTGGTGGAAGCCGGCATCAGCCGCGAGGAGGCGTACCGCATCGTGCAGCGCAACGCCCACACCGCCTGGAACACCGCCGGCGGCGACTTCCGCGCCAACCTCGAGGCCGACGCCGAGGTGACCTCCCGCCTCAGCCCCGCCCAACTGGCCGACTGCTTCTCCACCGACCTGCACCAGGCCAACCTCGGCGTGATCTGGGAGCGGCTGGGGATCTGAGCCATCGCCACCTTCAGGCCCGGTGATAC
>JBEBCC010000032.1:0-4826 GCA_041158125.1 Cyanobacteriota bacterium | reverse complement strand
GGCGGAGCCGGGTTGCTACCTGCTGCGGGATGGTGAGGACCGCATCCTTTACATCGGCAAGGCCAAGGTGCTGCGCAACCGGGTGCGCAGCTACTTCCAAAGCGGCAGCGGCCACGGCCACAGCCCCCGCATCGCCCTGATGGTGCGCCAGGTGTGCGAGATCGAATTCATCGTCACCGACAGCGAAGCCGAAGCCCTGGCCCTCGAGGCCAACCTGATCAAGAACCACCAGCCGCACTTCAATGTGCTGCTGAAGGACGACAAGAAATACCCCTATCTGTGCATCACCTGGAGTGAGGCCTACCCGCGGATCTTCATCACCCGCCGCCGCCGCTTCCGCTCACCGCTCGACCGCTTCTACGGCCCCTACGTGGATGTGGGGCTGTTGCGCCGCACCTTGGCGCTGGTGAAGCGGGTGTTTCCCCTGCGGCAACGCCCCCAACCGCTCTACCGCGATCGCACCTGTCTGAATTTCGACATCGGCCGCTGCCCGGGGGTTTGCCAGCAGAAGATCAGCTCGGAGGATTACCACCACACCCTGCGCCAGGTGGCGATGGTGTTCCAGGGGCGCAATGACGAATTGCTGGATCTGTTGGACCAGCAGATGCAGCGCTATGCGGAGCGGCTCGACTTTGAAAGTGCCGCCCGGGTGCGCGATCAGCTGCAGGGAATCGACACCCTCACGGCCGACCAGAAGATGAGCGTCGGCGACAGCTCCATCAGCCGCGATGTGATCGCCCTGGCCTGCGACCAGCGCGTGGCGGCCGTGCAGGTGTTCCAGATGCGTGCGGGCAAGCTGGTGGGCCGTCTGGGGTTCACCGCCGAGGCGTTCCCGGATCCTGGGCGGATCCTGCAGACGGTGATCGAGGAGCACTACGCCCAGGTGGAGGGGGTGGAGATTCCCCCGGAATTGCTGTTGCAACATGCCCTGCCCCAGCAGGAGCTGCTGCAGGAGTGGTTGAGCGAGCTGCGCGGGCGGCGGGTGCGCCTGTCGGTGCCGCAACGGCAGCAGAAGGCCGACCTGATTGAGCTGGTGGAGCGCAATGCCCAGTACGAACTGCAGCGGGCCCAACGGGCCAGTGAGCAGAACCTGCTGGCCACTGAAGACCTCGCCCAGCTGCTGGATCTGGCCACACCGCCGCGGCGCATCGAGGGCTACGACATCAGCCACATCCAGGGCAGCGATGCGGTGGCCTCCCAGGTGGTGTTCATCGACGGGCTGCCCGCCAAGCAGCACTACCGCAAGTACAAAATCCGCAGCGCCTCGGTGCGGGCCGGCCACTCCGACGACTTCATGAGCATGGCGGAGGTGATTCGGCGTCGCTTCCGCCGTTGGTCGCAGGCCAAGGCGGAGGGGGCGGACCTGCAGGCCCTGCGCCGCTCGACCGCCAGCACGCTGCACACCGGTGGGCTCAACGACTGGCCCGACGTGGTGATGATTGATGGCGGCAAGGGGCAGCTGTCGGCGGTGATGGAGGCCCTGCGGGAACTGGATCTGGACCAGGAGCTGGTGGTCTGCTCCCTGGCCAAGCAACGGGAGGAGGTGTTCCTTCCCGGCGCCTCCACACCGCTGGAGAGCGATGCCGACCAGCTGGGTTTGCAGTTGCTGCGGCGCCTGCGGGATGAGGCCCACCGCTTCGCCGTGAGCTTCCACCGCCAGCAGCGGGGCGAGCGGATGACCCGTTCACGGCTCTCCGACATCCCGGGGCTGGGGCCCAAGCGCATCCGCGATCTGCTGGCCCACTTCCGCTCCGTGGATGCCATCCAGCTGGCCAGCCTTGAGGCCCTGCAGGCGGCGCCCGGGATGGGGCCAGGCCTGGCCCACCAGGTGTGGAGCCACTTTCATCCCCAGGTCGAGCCGCCCCCGGTGGAGATGGCGGGATGACATCAACCCTGCGGCATGGCCTGTTCACCGCCTTGGCACTGATCCTGCTGTGGGTTTGGCCATGGCCCCAGGCCTGTCAGGCGGCACCGGGTTTGTGCATTGGTCCGGTCTGTGCCGATCAGATCAGCCGCTCCAATGACCACCCATGGCAGCTGCGCCTGCGGCTCACGGATCAACGGGGCCGCTCCGCGCGGATCACGGTGGATTGCCGCGATGGGGTGATTAGCCCGCAGCTGGTGGCGATGGAACCTGGCTATTCGGAGGCGCTGGCTCGGAAGGCATGCCGGCTTTCATGATCAACACCGTCAGATCGTCAAACTGATCGGCGTTGCCCCGATGGGCGGCTGCGGCGGCCTGAACTCTCGTGAGCAGCTCGTTGGGTGTGCAAGCGGCTGGCTGGACCTTGGCCAACAGTTCGAGCAGACGATCAAAGCCGAACGACACCCCTGCTTCCGAGCGGGTATCCACCAGGCCATCGGTGTAGGTGAACAGGATGTCCCCGGGGTGGTACGGCGTGCTGAAGGGTTCGTAACGGGCACCGGCAAACACCCCCACAGCTGGGCCAGAGTTGTTCAAGCGATCCAGCGCACCATCGGCCCGGAGAACGAGGGATTGTTCATGGCCGGCGCTGATGTAGTGAAGGGTTCCGGATCCTGCGCGGTAGCCGGCGATAAAAATCGTGGCAAACATCGCAGAGAGACCATGGTTCTCGGCCATGTAGTCGTTGACATGGGAGATGGTGGCGCACAGCCGGGCCTGGATGTCCTGCTGATGTTCGTCAAGATCCTGTTTGGTCAGGGAGTAGCGCAGCAGGCTGCGAAACACCGACATGAACAGTGATGAAGGAATGCCCTTGTCGCACACATCGGCGATCACCACGTAGGTGATCTGTTCCGTATGAATCACGTCAAACCAGTCAGCCCCCACTTCGTAGGCCGGATCGAAATCAGCGGCGATATCAACCGCCCCTGAACTGTGTTTGTCGTTGCTGATAAATTGCTGTTGAATCTTTGCGGCGGTTTCGAGTTGTTTGTCGGTGACGGCATGCTGCGCCTGTTCTTCCATTAAGCGGACAAGATTTGCACCTGTCTCGTTGATATTGCTGAAGAGCTTGCCGATATCGTCTTCACGGTCGCTGTCAATGCGTGCATCAAAATCACCGGCACTGAATGCCTGCATCGTGGCGGCAGCGCGTCGCAATGGTCGAGCCACCTGTCTGCAGACCAGAACGATCACAGCGGTGACCAGCGCCAGCAGCAACAACTGCTTAAGCAGCATCTGGCGCATTTGATTGTCGATGGCCTCAAAGCTGGAGTTTTGATCGGTGACCACCACCACAGACCAGTCATCGTCAACACTCTGGGTGTAGGTAAAAAACTTGAGTCCATCGACGGCTACCGTCTGGAACCGTCCGTTCTGACTGGGCTTCTCGGCAGCCTTGATGAATGGCCCCCAGGGGCCCGACCGCAGAGCCGCAGGGCTCAACTTGGACATGGCATCGTTGATGGTGGTGACGGGAAACACCACATGCCCGTCTCGGTTCACCATCAGCACTTCAGTGCCTGTGCGTTGGCCATTTTGCATGGACAGTGGGGCCTGGGTCTGGAGCAAGCTGACGTTGAGAGCCTCTCCAAACTGGATCTTTTCCAGCTGACCTTTGAGGCCGGAGTCTTCTGCGGTATCGCTCAGATACACCACCGCCTCGAGGACGCCGATCGGGTCAATCGAGGGTGTCGTGTCTGGACGCTCACCGCTGGCATAGACCGGTACACTCACCAGATAGCACGATTCCTCTGAGAGGCATTGATCCGCCACATCAGAGGCCATTCTTCCCGCCATCGCCCTCTGAAAGGCAACGGTTTCACGCTCCTGCTGCGGTAACACAGGCCGCTCAACCCCGGTGCCAGCGATTAAACGACCCGCGCGGTCAAACAGCCGCCATTGGCGATTCGGATAGAGCACCTGAAGCCGCTCAAATATACTCAGCACCTCACCCCGATCCAATGAACGAATTGCAGGCATGGTGGCCATGATCTGCAACAGGTCGTTGATGTTTCCGGTCCATCGGTTGACGATGTACTGGGTGATTTCACCTTGATCACGGAGAGCGGCGAGCACTGCAAGGGTTGCCTTTTCGCGCTCCTGGCGGATGCTGACGTAGTTAAACGGCACCATCACCACAGCCACCCCAAGCCACACACTGGCGATCAGCTGCCCCTGCAACGATCGCGGCAACCGCAGCCGTGGCATGGGAAATGGGCGCTTGGGTGTTGTGGGTTCTGGCATGGGCAGGGCTGATTGGCAGCGGTGATGGGGTGGCACAGACCAGCGCCCTCGCCAGTGTGCTGGTGGCACCGTGGTGCTGTCACGCTCCGTATGGTGTTGCGCTGACCACCAGCTGCCACGTTCGACCCTGATGAGCATCGGCATCTGGGTGCTGGGGGATCAGCTGTCGGTGGACCAGGCGGCCCTGGCCAGCACGGCACCCTCCGAGGCGAGGGTGCTGCTGGTGGAAAGCAGCTCCGTGCTGGGTCAGCGGGCCTACCACCGCCAAAAACTGGTGCTGGTGTGGAGCGCCATGCGCCATTTCGCCGAGGACCTGCGCCAGGCGGGATGGACGGTGGACCACCGCATCAGCGATCGCTTCGGCGACACCGTGCGCGCCTGGATCGTGGAGCACGGGATCCAGGAGCTGCGCTTGATGGAGCCCGCCGACCGGGGCTTCCGCGGGGCCATCGACGCCCTGGCGTTGCCCGTGTCACTGCAGTGGCTGCCGAGCACGGCATTCCTCTGGAGCCGTGAGGCCTTCGCCGCCTGGGCTGGGGGCTACCGGCAGCTGCGGATGGAGCTCTTTTACCGGGAAGGTCGGCGCCGCTTTGGGGTGCTGATGCAAGGGGAGGGGCCGAAGGCTGAACCCCTCGGTGGCCAATGGAATTACGAC
>JBEBCC010000031.1:0-7942 GCA_041158125.1 Cyanobacteriota bacterium | reverse complement strand
GATCAGTTGATAACTCGCTCCGCAGCCGTTGGCCTGGTTCGGGGCGATGGTGACCGTGGCCAGTGCCTCGCGGCCGTTGGTCTGGGGAATGGCCAGGTTGGCCAGGATCAAGCGCTGGTTTGGATAGCTGCCCAGGGGCATCACCGCCACCGCCGCCACATTGCCGGGATCCAGGAAACGCGCAACCTGCTCCACGCGCGCCAGGCAGCTCACGGCCCCCAGTGCATTCAGTTCTGCCGTCAGTCGATGCACACCTCCGGGTGCGGCGTCGGCTGGCGTTGCAGCCGCCAGGCTGCTCAAGCCCAGAGCAATGCCGGCGGCTACAGGCCATACCCTCGCGGCACGGAGCTGGTGTGGTTCACGGCGATGCCAGCACAGACCTTCAGGCATCAGCATCAGCACAGCAGTGGCGGCAGCCGCGAGGCTACGGCCGATCGGCCCCCGTTCAGCCGCGGCCGCGCGGGCCGCGATCGGCGGCGCCGGCATAAACGGCCTGGTTGCCCAGTTCATCCTCGATGCGCAGCAGCTGGTTGTATTTGGCCACGCGCTCGCTGCGGCTCAGAGAACCCGTTTTGATCTGACCAGCGCGGGTGGCCACGGCAAGATCGGCGATGGTGGTGTCCTCCGTTTCACCGGAGCGGTGGCTGATCACGCTGGTGTAACCGGCGCGGCCGGCCAGATCAATCGCCTGCAGGGTTTCGGTGAGCGAACCGATCTGATTCACCTTGATCAGGATCGAGTTGGCCACACCCAGGTCGATGCCGCGCTGCAGCCGGCTGGTGTTGGTCACGAACAGGTCGTCGCCCACCAGCTGCACGGTTTTACCCAGCTTCTCCGTCAGCAGTGCCCAGCCGTCCCAGTCGTCCTCCGCCACGCCATCCTCGATCGAAACGATCGGGAAGCGGTTCACCAGCGCCGCCAGCTGATCCACCATCTCGGCACTGCTGTAGCTGCCGCCATCGAAGGCATAGCGGCCATCCTTGAAGAATTCGGTGCTGGCCACATCGAGGGCCAGGGAGATCTGATCGCCGGGGCGGTAGCCCGCTTTCTCGATCGCCTGCACCAGCAGATCGCCCGCCTCGCCATTGCCCAGGTCGGGAGCAAAGCCGCCCTCATCGCCCACGGCGGTGCTCAGGCCCTTGTCCTTCAGCAGACCCTTGAGGGTGTGGAACACCTCCGTGCCCATCCGCAGCGCTTCACGGAAGCTGGGGGCGCCGTGGGGCACCAGCATGAACTCCTGGAAGTCGAGGCTGTTGGCCGCGTGGGCGCCGCCGTTGATCACGTTCATCAGCGGCACCGGCAGCAGCGTCGCCATCGGGCCACCCAGGTAGCGGTAGAGCGGCAGGCCAACGCCATTGGCGGCGGCGCGGGCGGTGGCCAGGCTGACCGCCAGGATCGCGTTGGCACCCAGGGCGCTCTTGTTGTCCGAGCCGTCGAGCTCGATCATCGCCGTATCCACGGCGGCCTGATCGAGGGCGCTGAGGCCACACAGGGCCGGCGCGATCCGCTCCTCAATGTTGTTCACCGCCTGCAGCACACCCTTGCCGCCATAGCGGCTGCCGCCATCGCGCAGCTCACAGGCCTCATGGGCGCCGGTGCTGGCGCCGCTGGGCACGATCGCCCGGCCGCTGGCGCCGCCTTCCAGCATCACCTCCGCCTCCACGGTGGGTGTGCCGCGGGAATCGAGCACCTCGCGGGCCACGATGGTGTCAATCACGAGGTCGAGGGTGTCGATCACGGCGGCCTTGGCGCTGAGCGGTTGTCCTTGACGGGATCCTATGGGTCGCCCCCGCCGTCCCCTTGGTGACCGTTGGCACCGAACGGCGGTCTGGCCGTCACCTGCGGGTTTCTGGTCAGAATGCGGCGGCACGGGCTGGCCACCGTCAGGTGCGCACTCCCCGCTCCGCCGCACTGCCGTCCGCCGCCGCCCACCATGCGTCTGCTTCACACCATGCTGCGGGTCGGCGACCTGGATCGCTCGATCTCCTTCTATACCGACGTGCTGGGGATGCGGCTGCTGCGCCGCCGCGATTACCCCGGCGGCCGCTTCACCCTCGCCTTTGTGGGCTATGGCGATGAAAGCGATCACACGGTGCTCGAACTCACCCACAACTGGGATACCGATCACTACGACCTCGGCAACGGCTACGGCCATATCGCCCTGGGTGTCGATGACATCCATGCCGTCTGTGCGGCGATCCGCGCCAAGGGCGGCAACGTGGTGCGCGAGCCGGGACCGATGAAGAACGGCAGCACCGTGATCGCCTTCGTGGAGGATCCCGATGGCTACAAGGTGGAACTGATTGACCTCAGTTCCCGCTCCGAGGCGGCCTGATCCGATGCCGGCCGAGATCGACGCCCGCCCCAGCCTCACCGCCGAGCCGGAGCGCTTCAGCGATGCCGCCTGGGAGCTGCTGCTGGCCAGCCAGGAACAGGCGCGCCGCTGGCGCCACGACCAGATGGACGTGGAACACGCCCTGCAGGTGCTGTTCAGCGATCGCCGCTATGGCGGCTGGATCGCGCCGCTGCAGCTGGATCTGGAGGCGCTGCTGGATCAGCTCGACGACTTCTGCGCCGAGCAGCCCGGCGGCAGCGCCCGCCAGTTGTTCATCGGCGAGGCCCTGGAGGATCTACTGGAGGCGGCCGATCGCCAGCGCGCCGGTTGGGGGTCGCGCCTGATCGATGTGCCCCATCTGCTGCTGGCCCTGCTGGCGGAACCCCGCATCGGCGCGGCCCTGCTGCGCGATCAGGGTGTCAGCGAGGAGCGGTTGCGCCGGGCCCTGCGGGCTGGTGCCGCGTTCACCGCGGCGGAGCCGGAGCCGGAGCCGGAGCCCGCCGGCAACTGGATCGATGCGGCTCCGGTTGCTGCATCGGCCCCGCCCGCGGTCGCTTCGCCCCCTGCTGTTGCCCCGCCCTCGGCTGTCGCCCCGCCCCCGGCTGTCGCCGCCACCCGCCCCGCGGGGCCGGCTGCCGTCGCCGCTCCCTTCACCCCCCCCGGCGGCCCCGTCGCCGGCGGCGAGGCCGAGGAGCCGTTGCGGCTGGAGCGTGAAGCCACGGCGCTCGAACAGTTCGGCCGCGACCTCACCGCCGCCGCCCGCGCCGGCGAGCTCGACCCGGTGATCGGCCGCGACACCGAGATCCGCCGCCTGATGCAGGTGCTCTCGCGCCGCAGCAAGAACAACCCGGTGCTGATCGGTGAACCCGGCGTCGGCAAGACGGCCATCGCCGAGCTGCTGGCGCAGCGGATCGTCGCCGGTGAGGTGCCCGATGCCCTGCGTGGTCTGCGGCTGATCGCCCTCGATCTCGGCGCCCTGATCGCCGGTGCCAAGTTCCGCGGTCAGTTCGAGGAGCGCCTGCGCAGCGTGCTCAAGGAGGTGCGCGAGGCGGAGCAGCAGGCGGGTGCCGGCCCGGGCGGCGGCGTGATCCTGTTCCTCGATGAGCTGCACACGGTGGTGGGCAGCGACCGCGGTGGTGACGCCGGCAGCATCCTCAAGCCGGCCCTGGCCCGCGGCGATCTGCGCTGCATCGGCGCCACCACCCCCGAGGAGTACAGCCGCAGTGTGGAGAAGGACCCGGCCCTGAACCGCCGCTTTCAGCAGGTTCTGATCCATGAGCCCGGTCTCGACGAGAGCACGCTGATCCTGCGCGGCCTCAAGGAGCGCTATGAGCTGCACCACGGTGTGGCGATCACCGATGGCGCCGTGGTGGCGGCGGCGCGGCTGGCGGATCGCTACATCGCCGATCGGCGTCTGCCCGATTCGGCGATCGATCTGATCGATGAGGCCGCCGCTCAGCTGCGCATGGAGGTCACCTCCAAGCCGCGGCTGGTGGAGGAGGCGGAGGCCGAGCTGCGGCGGGTGGAGCTCGCGTTGCTGGCGGCGGAGGCCGCGCCCGAAGCTGAACGGCTGGCCCTGCAGCAGCAGCGCCGCCGCGCCAGCGATGCCCTGCAGGCGCTGCAGCAGCGCTGGCAGGCTGAGCGGGAGCAGCTGGCTGAGCTGCGCCAGCTGTTGGCCGACGATGAGCGCCTGCGGCTGCAGATCGCCGAGGCCGAGCGCGACGGTGATCTGGAGGAGGCCGCCCGTCTGCGCTACGACCAGCTGCATGGTGTGCTGCAGCGCCGCCAGCAGCTGGAGCAGAACCTGCAGGCCGATCAGGCCAGTGGTCGCTCGCTGCTGCGCGAGCAGGTGGAGGAGGGCGACATCGCCGACGTGGTGGCCCGCTGGACCGGCATCCCCGTGCAGCGGCTGCTGGCCGGTGAGCGCCAGAAACTGCTGGAGCTGGAGCAGCGGCTGGCGGAGCGGGTGATCAGCCAGCGCGAGCCGGTGGCGGCGGTGGCCGCCGCGATCCGCCGCGCCCGGGCCGGCATGAAGGATCCGCGCCGGCCGGTGGGATCCTTCCTGTTCCTCGGCCCCACCGGCGTGGGCAAGACCGAACTGGCGAAGGCCCTGGCCGCCTCCCTCTTCGATGAGGAGGAGGCGCTGGTGCGGCTTGACATGAGCGAATTCATGGAGCGCAACGCCGTGGCCCGGCTGCTCGGCGCCCCGCCGGGCTATGTGGGCTACGAGGAGGGTGGTCAGCTCACCGAGGCGGTGCGGCGTCGCCCCTATGCGGTGCTGCTGCTCGATGAGGTGGAGAAGGCCCACCCGGATGTGTTCAACGTGCTGCTGCAGGTGCTCGACGACGGCCGCCTCACCGATTCCCAGGGCCGCACCGTCGATTTCCGCCACACCGTGGTGGTGATGACCAGCAACCTGGCCAGTCGCGCCATCCTCGACCACGCCCGCCACCAGGCCGAAGCCGGCCCTGAGACGGGCCGCGATGACGACGCCCTGGTCGAGGCGGTGGACCGCGCCCTGGCCAGTCAGTTCCGGCCCGAGTTCCTGAACCGCATCGATGAGGTGATCCGCTTCCAGCCTCTGCGGCCCGCCGATCTGGAGCGGATCGTGCGGCTGCAGCTGGCGGATCTGGCGGTGCTGCTGCGTGAGCAGGGGTTGGCGCTGGAGGTGGATGAGCCGGTGCTGCCCTGGCTGGCCCGCCAGGGCTACGAGCCGGAGTACGGCGCCCGGCCGCTGCGGCGGCTGCTGCGGCGCCGGATCGAGAACCCCCTGGCCACCGAGCTGCTGGAGCAGCGTTTCCTGGCGGCGCGGGCGGTGCGAATCGGCCTCAACGACGCCGGTGACGACCTGGTGTTCACGCCGGTGGTGGCGGAGGCTTGAACCAGATCCGGTAGGGTGGCTGTTTGCCGGTGCGTGCGGTGATCACGCCGCGCGTCTCCCTCAGCCCCCACCTGTGGACTCCCAGACCGACCCACAATCCAGCGCGGCCTCGGCCCAGTCCGGCAGCTCGGCCCAGTCCGGCAGCTCGGTTCAGTCCGGCAGCACGGATGCCGGACCTGCACAGGCTGGAGCCGCCCAGGCCGGAACCGATCCTGGCGCGGCGCCCGGCGCCGGCACGGGTGTGCTGGCCAGCACCATCGATGAGCTGCGCAAAGTGGTCTGGCCCAGTCGCCAGCAGCTGTTCGGCGAGTCGGTGGCCGTCATCCTGATGGTGACGCTGTCAGCTTTCGCCATCGCCGCCCTCGATCGCTTCTACAGCTGGCTCAACGGTCAGGTGTTCCGCTGAGCCGTCGTTCGCCCACGTCTTTCTTTTTCCCCTCCACGCCCTGACCTGTGTCCGACGTCGACCTGACCACTGACGATCTCGCCACCACCGCCCTGGCAGCCGGCGGCGACGGCGTGCTCGACATGGCCGCCGCGGCACCGGCCGAGGGCCGGGCTCCGGTCGCTCGCTGGTATGCCGTGCAGGTGGCCTCCAGCTGCGAGAAGAAGGTGAAGGCCACGCTCGAGCAGCGCGCCGTCACCCTCGGTGTCGACAACCGCATCCTCGAGATCGAGATTCCGCAGACCCCGGCGGTGAAGATCAAGAAGGACGGCAACCGCACCAGCACCGAGGAGAAGGTGTTCCCCGGCTATGTGCTGGTGCGGATGGTCCTTGATGAGGACACGATGATGGCGGTGCGCAGCACCCCCAATGTGATCAACTTCGTGGGGGCTGAGGATCGCCGTGCTACCGGCAAGGCCCGCGGCCACATCAAGCCCCGCCCCCTCAGCCGTCAGGAGGTGGATCGCATCTTCAAGCGCGCCGCCGAGAAGAAGCCTGTCGTCAAGGTTGACCTGGCCGAAGGTGATCAGATCCTGGTGACCGCCGGTCCGTTCAAGGACTTCCAGGGCGAGGTGATCGAGGTGTCCGGCGAGCGCAGCAAGCTCAAGGCCCTGCTGTCGATCTTCGGCCGCGAAACCCCGGTGGAACTCGAGTTTTCTCAGATCAGTAAACAGAGCTGATGCCGGTGCGGCCGTCTCCCTGCGGAGGGCGGCCACAGGTGGTTTCCCGGTTTCCGGGGCCGCCGCACCCGCTGCCCTAGGGTCGCGGATCCGCAGATTGCACAAGCCGCCAGGACGATGGCCAAGAAAGTCGTAGCCGTGATCAAGCTGGCACTCAATGCCGGCAAAGCCAACCCCGCGCCGCCGGTGGGCCCTGCCCTCGGTCAGCACGGCGTCAACATCATGGCGTTCTGCAAGGAGTACAACGCCCGCACCCAGGACAAGGCCGGCTACGTGATTCCGGTGGAGATCTCGGTCTTCGAGGACCGCAGCTTCACCTTCATCACCAAGACCCCGCCTGCTTCGGTGCTGATCTCCAAGGCCGCCGGCATCGAGAAGGGCGCCGCCACCTCCGCCAAGGGGTCGGTGGGCGCTATCTCCCGTGCCCAGCTCGAGGAGATCGCCAAGACCAAGCTGCCCGACCTCAACTGCACCAGTGTGGAGTCGGCCATGCGCATCATCGAAGGCACAGCCCGCAACATGGGCGTCGCCGTTCAGGACTGAGCCAACCCATTCATCGGGGGAGACCTCCGGGTCGCCCGCACCCAGGACAAGGCCGGTTTTGTGATTCCGGTGGAGATCTCGGTCTTCGAAGACCGCAGCTTCACCTTCATCCTCAAGACCCCTCCCGCCTCCGTGCTGATCTCCAAGGCAGCTGGCATCGACAAGGGTGCCGCCACCTCCGCCAAGGGCTCCGTGGGTGCCATCAGCCGCGCCCAGCTCGAGGAGATCGCCAAGACCAAGCTGCCCGACCTCAACTGCACCAGCGTTGAATCGGCCATGCGCATCATCGCCGGCACCGCCCGCAACATGGGCGTCGCCATCAACGACTGAGACCTGCTCCGAGCCTGAGCCACGGCTCAGCTCGGCACGCTCCGTCCCCGTTCACCCTGTTCCTTCGCGGGGGAGAGCCCGACGGCTCGCCTGCACCCCATCCCTGTCATGCCCAAGGTTTCCAAGCGTTACGCCGCCGCCTCCACCAAGGTTGAGGACCGGACCTACACCCCGCTCGAGGCCGTCGAGCTGGTGAAGGCCAACGCCACCGCCAAATTCGATGAAACGCTCGAGGCCCATGCCCGCCTCGGCATCGATCCCAAGTACACCGATCAGCAGCTGCGCACCACCGTGGCGCTGCCCCACGGCACGGGTCAGACCGTGCGCATCGCCGTGATCGCCCGTGGTGAGAAGGTGGCCGAGGCCAAGGCCGCCGGTGCCGATCTGGCCGGCGACGATGAGCTCGTCGAAACCATCGCCAAGGGCGAAATGGAGTTCGATCTGTTGATCGCCACGCCCGACATGATGCCGAAGGTGGCCAAGCTGGGTCGTGTGCTCGGCCCCCGTGGCCTGATGCCCAACCCCAAGGCCGGCACCGTCACCACCGACCTCGCCGGCGCCATCAGCGAGTTCAAGGCCGGCAAACTGGAATTCCGCGCCGACCGCACCGGCATCGTGCACGTGCGCTTCGGCAAGGCCAGCTTTGATGCCGCCAAGCTGCTCGACAACCTCAAGGCCCTGCAGGAGACCATCGACCGCAACAAGCCGAGCGGTGCCAAGGGTCGTTA
>JBEBCC010000030.1:0-33117 GCA_041158125.1 Cyanobacteriota bacterium | reverse complement strand
TCTACTCACAGGTGTTCGCCGCCGCTGCGGCGACCTGTTCCCCGGGCGACAATATGCCTGTGTGCGACAACACAGTGAGGAGGACTGTGGTGCCGCCTGTCTGGCCACAGTCTGCAGTAGTCATGGCCATGCGATTCCGCTGGCCATGGCCCGCCATCGCGCTGGAACGTCCAGTCATGGAACCACTCTTCTCGGCCTCAAGCGGGCTGCTGAAAGTCTTGGTTTTCATGCTCGGGCTGCCAAGGCTGATGCCAGCATGCTGGCGCAGCTGGATCGGCTGCCTCTGCCCATGATCTGCCATTGGCAGGGATGTCATTGGGTTGTGCTGCACGGCCAGCGAGGTGAGCACTTGCTTGTGGCGGATCCAGCAGTTGGGCTGCGTGATTTGAGTCATCAGCAATTTCTGCAGGGTTGGAATAACGGCGTCGTGCTGCTGCTGGATGTCGACCCCCAGCGCTTCCCGCCTCACCAGGATGAATCGGAATCCTGGCGCAGTGAGGCCGGTTTGCAGCTGATCAGGCGGCTGATCATGCCGGCCCGCCGTGTTCTGCTCAATGTACTGGCCATCAATGTGGGCATCGGCATTCTGGCCTTGGCCATGCCACTCCTGATGCAGATTCTTACGGACGATGTGCTGGTTCGTGCGGATGGTGAGATGTTGCGCAGCCTGGTGTTTGGCATCCTGATTCTTTTTCTGTTGCGCAGTATTCTCAACCTGCTCCAGGGGGTGCTGGTTGGCCACTTTGGTCAGAAGCTGCAGTTGCAGATGGTATTGCATTACGGCCGTCACCTTCTGCAGTTGCCTTTGAGTTATTTTGAAAGTCGCCGTAGCGGCGAGGTCGTCAGTCGAGTTGACGATATTCAGCGACTGAATAATCTTGTGGCTAATCTGGTGCTTGGTTTGCCGAGTCAGCTCTGCATTGCTGTGATCTCCCTGATCTGGATGTGGCAATACAGTGTCTCACTCACGTTGGCTGCTTTGTTGGGCTACGTCACCGTCGTCGTGGCCCAGCTGGTCTTGTTACCTGGATTGCATCGCAGCACCCAGGGCATGCTGTTGCAGTCGGCTGATAATCAGGGCTTCCTGGTTGAACTATTCCGTTCCCAGGCATTGCTCAAGACCAGCCAGGCTCATCCGCAGGCCTGGGATGAATTTCAGCGTCGTCAGGGTCGGTTGGCTCGGCTTTCCTGGGGGGTCAGTCTGCTCGATCTGAAGGCCAGCACAGCTACTGGCTTGCTCGGTCATGTCACCAGCGTGCTGCTGCTCTGGTATGGCAGCTCATTTGTGCTCAGCAAGCAGCTCAGCATCGGCCAGTTGCTGGCATTTAACGGGATGGGCGCCAATGTTCTGGCTTTTTTGGCGGGTCTGACGGCTCTCAGTCAGGAGCTGATTACAGCTCGCCTGGTGATGGAACGTTTGAATGATGCCTTGCATCATCCGTTGGATGGCAGTGCATCCAGTGGTCGACAGGAGGCCAGAATCCCGGAGAATGCCGACATCATCTGTGACCATATCATTTTTAATCATCCGGGACGCTGTGCCTTGATTGATGATCTCAGTTTGCGTATTCCTGGTGGCATCACAACGGCGATCATTGGTGAATCCGGCTGCGGCAAAAGCACGTTAAGCAAGTTGATAGCAGGCCTTTATCCACTCCAGGCTGGATCAATCCACTTCGGTCCATTTAATGCCCGTGATCTCAGCCTTGATTGCCTGAGGCAGCAGGTTGTTCTGCTGCCTCAGGAGGATACTTTCCTGAATCGCTCCATCCTTGAAAACTTTTTATTCGCCTACCCCTGGCTGCAGTTTGCTGATGTGGTTGAACTGTGTCAGATCACTCTCGCCGACGACTTCATTCGCAACCTTCCAGATGGTTATGGCACGGTTCTTGGTGAATTTGGCGCCAACCTGTCCGGTGGCCAGCGGCAGCGGCTCGCTCTGGCCAGGGCCCTGGCCGGTGATCCCACCATTCTGGTGCTGGATGAATCCACCTCAGCCCTGGATCCCGTGCTTGAGGCCAGGGTGATGGATCGTCTGCTTCAGCATCGCCGTGGCAGAACAACGTTGCTGATCAGCCATCGCCCTGCGGTGATTCTACGGGCCGACTGGATTATCTACATGGAAAACGGCTGTGTCCGTCAGCAGAACAAACCGCAGACCCTGCGCGATCACGTTCAGGTTGCCCCCTATCTCCGCTCCGCCTGATGACCACGCCAACCGATCCCACAGCTGCTGCGCTTCAGCCCCCATCCCAGGCCGGAGCGATGCAGCGCTTTCAGGTTGTCCAGCTGCCGCCGATGGACAGCGATGATCTGCTGCCAGGGCCAGGCCGTTGGACCTCGACCCTGAGCCGCCAGCTGCTGCTGTTGATGAGCATGACGGCAGTTGCACTGGTGATCTGGCCGATGCAGGAAACTGTGCAGGCCGCGGGCAGCATCCGCCCCGACGGTGAGAACACCTTGATTCAGAGTGAGGCTGGTGGCCGTGTGGCTCAGGTGTTCCTGACCATGAATCAGCAGGTGCGCCGGGGTCAGACTCTGGCTGTGTTTGATACCCGCATGCTGCTCAGTGAGGAGCGGCAGCTGCAGGAGGAGATCCGGGCACTCGAGCGGCAGGCGCGTCAGGCCAGGAGTGAAGAGGTCTCACTGTCGGCTCAGATCGGTGCTCTGGAGTCTCTGGCCCGCAGTCTCACCGCCACCTCCCGCACAACCGTTGACCAGGCGCGCGCCAGCCTGGCCTTTGAACGTCGGCAGCTCAGCCGCTACACCAGCCTGCTCGATGCCGGCGCGGTTCCGCAGGCCCTGGTGGAGGAGCGACGCATGCGGCAGATGATCAGTCAATCGGAGCTGCTCAAGGCTCTGCAGGGGGTCAGCGAGCAACGCAGCCGCAGCGCCAGTGAACTGGCCCGGCTGCGCCAGAGCGCTTCGCAGTCGCGGGCCTCGGCGGATGAATGGAACAAGCAGATGGCGCAACGCCGCGCCCGCCTGGAGCAGGTGCGGCGCCAGCTTGATCTCGCCACGGTGAGGGCTCCGATCCAGGGGTCGATCCTGCAGACGGGCCTTCGCCATGGCGGCCAGGTGGTGCAGCCTGGTGAAACGATCGCCGTGCTCGCCCCCGCCGGCGGCCGCCAGAGCGTCAGGCTCCTGGTCGCACCGGATGCGATCAGCCAGGTGCGGCCAGGCCAAAGGGCCACTCTGAAGGTATCCGCCTGCCCGACCGCTGAGTTCGGTGTGTTGGAAGCAAAGGTCGTCAGTGTCGGTGCCGACACACAGAGTGTTCCCGCAGCCCGGGGGGAGAGCAGTGCTGCCAGTGGCTATGCGGTTGAGCTGCGCCCACAGGCGGATCGTCTCAGCGGCCGCCAGGGAGACTGCCGTCTGAAGCCAGGTATGCAGCTCCAGGGCGACATCGTCACCCGCCGCACCACCGTGATGGTGTTCCTGCTCAACAAGCTGCGGCTGCTCGATCACGGCAGCTGAGCGGTTCAGACACCGATCAGGTGCAGGCTCAGTTGGCGGCGATGGGGCCTGGCGCGATGTTCCCAGAGGTAAACCGCCTGCCAGCACCCGAGCACAAGCTGAGCACGATCAAACGACAGGCCAAGGCTGGTGCAGGTGAGAGACGTGCGGATGTGCGCCGGCATGTCATCGTCGCCCTCGTCGTCATGGCGGTAGATATGGATGCCGTCCACCGGCCCCAGTGAGCGCACACCCCGCTCTGGTACCAGGGCGCGCAGGTGAGCCGCGAGATCGATCAGCACCCGCGGATCGGTGTTTTCGTTGATCGTGAGTGAGCAGGAGGTGTGCAGCGCCACCAGCTGCAGGATGCCTTGCTGCAGTCCGCTGGCCCTGATCTCGGCGTTGATGGAGGCGGTGAGATCTGTGAATCCTTCAGCGCTGGTGCTCACCACCAGACGACGCAGATCCTGTTGAAGCATCCGCTGATCATGACCCGACAACCCCCACTCTGATTGGCCCACGCTGGCTTGTCTGCCTAACCTGAGCGGATTCCGCGTCTGAGCCGTGATGACCAGCTCCGAACCACTCCGGCTGGTGCCGGGCCTGCTGCCGGCGGCCCTGGCAATCCTCGTCGCTGCTTTCGCCGCGCCACCGCCTGGTCTGGCTCAGCGCGTGGTGCCCAAGATCGGCACCATCTGCCCGATGGGCTACGTGGACACCCTGAACGGCAAGTGCTCCACGCTTGGCTTGATGAGCTACACCGTCCAACCCACCAACGGCCAACCATGCCCCTCAGGCTGGTTCAATGTGGGCGGTGGTTATTGCCGTAGGAAATGAGCAGCACCCCAGCGCTGACGCTGCTGTTCGACGGCGGCTGCCCCCTGTGTCTGCGTGAGGTGACGGCGCTGCAGCGCCGTGATCGCAGGCTGCATCCTGGTGCCCATCGTCTCGCCTTCGTCGACATCAACGCCGCTGATTACGACCCGATGCAGCACGGCGGCATCAGCTACCGCGAGGCCATGGGGCGCATCCATGCGATTCAGGCCGATGGCTCGGTGCTGCAGGATGTCGCCGTGTTCCGCGCTGCCTATCGGCAGGTGGGGCTGGGTTGGCTGTATGCCCCCACCACCTGGCCGCTGCTGGCCCTGTTGAGCGATCTTCTCTATGGGCTGTGGGCCCGTTGGCGGCTGCGGCTCACCGGACGCCCCGATCTCGACACGCTCTGCCGCTGCCGCCAGGGCGGTGCGCCTTGAATCAGGGCGCTGCCTGAGCATCAGCGCGTGCAGGATCGGGGCCGTGGAGTCGCGATTGCGGACGTACACCTCGATGGCGGAGTCGATCCTCTCCCTGGGCCCGGCCACAGGGCTGATGATGCCGCCTATCCGCCCTCCCTTGCGGCGGCGTACGAGCGCCTGCATCGGCAGCGGCAGGTTCTCGGCACCAAGACTGCCCTCTGCTGGTAGGCATGCTGGGGGGTGTGACCTGGATGCCGACCGGCGAAATCCATGCCAGCCCCGCCCATCCGGGTGCTTCCCGCTTGAGCCCCATCGACCTGAACGTGACAACCCTGAGCGAGAGCTGCCTGATTGATGGACCCGCCGATGCCCCGGCCAGCGTGCTGCTGGCCCATGGCGCCGGGGCTCCGATGGACAGCCCCTTCATGCAGACGATCGCCACTGGGCTGGCACAGCAGGGTTGGCGGGTGCTGCGCTTTGAGTTTCCCTACATGGCTCAACAGCGGCTGAGCGGCGGCCGGAGAGCTCCGGATCGGATGCCGCGTCTGCTCCATCACTTTCGCGAGCAGGTGGCCCTGGCCGCCGCTGGCGGACCCTTGCTGATCGGCGGTAAATCGCTGGGCGGCCGAGTCGCCAGCCTTGTCGTGGATGAACTGGCCGCTGCCAGCACTGTCTGCGGCTGTGTCTGCCTGGGCTATCCGTTTCACCCACCCGGCAAACCCGATCAGCTGCGCACGCAGCACTTGCAAGCGTTGCAGACTCCGACTCTGATCCTGCAGGGTGAACGCGACAGTTTCGGCCGCCGCGATGAGGTGGAGCGCTACAGCCTGTCGCCGCTGGTCAATCTGGAGTGGATCAGCGCCGGCGATCACAGCTTCAAGCCGACACGCAGCTCCGGACTGACTGAGGCGGATAACCTGGCAAGGGCGGTGGTGCTCTGTGATGCTTTCCTGAAACGTCAGCTCCTGCGTTGAAGCCGATGGCTGTTGTGAAGATGGAGTCTGCTGAAACACAAACGGCAATGGCCATCGTGATCATCGGATCCTGCGCTTGAATGCGCCCCGCATCAGATCCTGCCCTCGCGATGATCACAACCCTGCTCCGCTCCTGTCTTGGTGTCGCTCTGGCCATCACGGCGTGCGCGCCGGCCGTGCTGGCACAGGGCACCACACCGGCTGGTGGCGCTAACGCGGCCAGTGATCCGACCCTGCGGCAGCAGTTCCGTGAGGGTTTCAGCAAGGGGTGCCTCGCTGGTAAAACTCCAGGTGTGAGCAACCAAGCTGGCTTCTGTTCCTGTATGGCGACGGCCTATACCAAGCGATACAGCGGCCGCATGCTGGCCGTGATCTCCCAGTTGGCGGGTAGCGCCGGCCAGGTCGGTCCGCAGCTGGTGGATGCGATGATGGCTCCCGAGCGCGTCAGCTGTGTGAGCAAAGGATCGGCTGGCGAGCGTTAATCATGGCGATCATGCGGGATCTCACACGCTGAGATGCTGATACGCGGGCCAGGGATCATCTGCTTGTGCGCGCAGCTTGTGCCGGTGATCAGATTGGCCGGCCCGATTGACAACAGAGAATGAACCTGGGCGCCTTGAGGCTGGCAAAACCGGCCTCAATCCCTACTGTGCCGAAAACGAATGGCGAAGTGAAGCGCTCTGCAGCCCAGGCCTCCCTCAGCTTCGTCTGGGTTGTTCTTCAGGCTGCGGTCCTGGTTTCAGCCATTGATCAGGCCAGGGCCCAGAACGCTGTTGCCCTTCCGAATGGCTCAGCAACGGCGGCCGGCAACGCCGCTGTCGCCATCGGCAATCAGGCCAGTGCCGCAGGCAACCAGGCGACTGCCGTGGCTGCCGGTGCGACCGCCCCAGGGGAGAACGCCACCGCGATCGGCACCGCCTCAACGGCCTCCGGTTCAGGATCCACGTCGCTGGGTTTCACGTCCCAGTCCACAGCGACCAACGCCACGGCACTCGGTACCAACACCATCGCCAATCAGGCCAACAGCATGGCCGTTGGCGCTGGAGCAGCGGCCACAGGCACTGGAGCCACCAGCCTTGGCACGGGCACAACGGCCACTCAGACCAACAGCGTGGCCGTTGGCGCTGGAGCAGCGGCCACAGGCAGTGGAGCCACCAGCCTCGGCACCGGCACAACGGCCAATCAGACCAACAGCGTGGCCGTCGGCGCTGGAGCAGCGGCCACAGGCACTGGAGCCACCAGCCTCGGCACGGGCAGCACCGCTAGCCAGGCCAACAGTGTGGCCGTTGGCTCCCAGGCTGACGCTACGGCTCCGAATGCCGTTGCGATCGGCCCGGGCGCAGCGGCAACGGCGAATGGCGCGGTTGCCATCGGGGCCGGGGTGATTGCCAACCAACCCAACTCGATGGTTCTGGGTCAGAACTCAACGACCTACTACATGCCTGGGGCGGCCTCCACCGGCGCCACAGCACCGACACCGACGACGAGCACGTCCACAATCAACACCGGAACTGTCTATCAGTACTCAGTCAGTGGCAGCAATCAAGTCTACTTCACTCAGAACGCCAGCAGTATTCCAAATGGCGCCACATCTTCTGCAACGAATTTTTCGGGGGTTGTCTATCAGTATCAACTGAACGGATCGTCAACGACCTATTATTCTTATGGGCTTCCAAATGCCAGCAATGTTAACACTAGCTCTGTGGCTGCAACGTCTGTTGCTTACACGCAGGTTGTTAACACCACCAATTACTCGCAGGGCAATGGTTGGTCCGCATTGCCTGCCAACTTTTCGGCAACTTCGATGGTGGTTGGCGCAAATGGACAAGTCTATTCAACTTTGCCAACTGGGGGGAATTCCAACGCGCTTTGGCTGAGCGACGGCTCTACTGTTACTCAGGTATCGAATTCGAGCGCAACATCCACATCCTGTTTCCAGACCTACGCCAACGGTACGGTCAGCAACTCCTGCATTCCGGTTCCGGGTGCTTCGCCGGCGCCAGTGGCAAGCGGTGTGGCGCCGTTCAGCCCGCCGGCAGGCTTCGGCTTTGATGCCAGTGGCTTTTTGGCGGCTGGTGCCGCGTTGATCAATGCCCAGCCATCGGCCGTCACGCTAGCAACCCCAACACTATCGCCTGGTACAAGGGCCTATGCAGGCAGCACGCTTGGCACATGCATCTCGACCGTCGGTAGCGCTGTCAACTTATCCGGCAGTGGCTCGCTGAGTATCACGGGTGATATCGAGCTGATGCAGGTAACCAGCCTGGAAACAGATGAGTTCTCTGGCGAAGTCACACTGATTGCAGTTGATGGAACGGTTGATTGTGCTCTGATATGCGGTGGCGGCGGAACCGTAGATGGAGCCAGCAATATTATCGGTGGCGGCTATATTGAGATGACAGACGTCAATATTGACGCCGCCAATATTGTTGTTGAGAATGCCGGTGAGGCTGCCATTACTTGGGGTGATGCTGGTCCAGCAACGGGAGGAGATGTTGCTTTGACCTCCTGTGGCCTTGGCGAGGGTGCAGCGGATTTGGGCGGCGAAGCCACGGATATCGGAGATATGGCTGTCGGTCCGCTGTCCTCGGCTAGTGGCGGAGCTGTAGCCGTTGGTAACAAAGCAGAATCCGCAGGGGCGGGTACTGTAGCCGTTGGTAGCGGTGTCCTCGCAACAGGTGTTGCTTCTGTCGGAATGGGCACCGCCGTGACGGTGGAAGGGGCGAATGCGGTTGCGATTGGTAACACAGTAGAGGCAGGTGGTGCTGGCGCTGTAGCTATTGGCTCGAATGCCACGGCAACTGGCGCTGACACAATCTCCATTGGTGTGCATACAAGTGCTGACGGATTGGGGACCATAGCGATTGGCGCAAAGATTGCCTCGGTTGCCACAACTCTGTCAATTGCCATTGGCTATGAAGTCGGTCTCGCAGGGGATACTGGCAATATCGCCGTGGGTAATGCAGCCGCGATTGCCGGTGGTGCTGGTGTGATTGCCATCGGCAACGAGGCTGCTGGCGGTGCAGGCGATGGAAACATTGCCATCGGCAACCTCGTCAACAATCTGGGTACAGGAGGCGCTATCGCCATCGGCAGTGGTGCAGAGGTTGGCGCCGGTGTCGGCGCCATTGCCATCGGTAACGGTGCCGCCACCGGTGCAACGGCTGGTTCGATCGCCATGGGCAACGGTGCTGCAGCTACTGGGGTCAACGCCATTGCAATGGGCAATGCCGTCGTCGCGTCCGCCGATTCCACCATTGCCATAGGGGACAACGCTTCGGCCACTGCCACTGGTGCCATCAGTATTGGCTCAAAAACAGTTGCCAGTGGTGTGGACTCCCTCGCCATGGTGTCCGCTACGGCAAGCGGTGATGAATCCATCGCCATCGGCGCTGAAGCCAACGCCACGGCAACTTCGGCGATCGCCATGGGCTCCGCCACCACTGCCAGCGCTGATGAAGCCATTGCCATCGGTGCGGAAGCCAACGCCACGGCAATTGAAGCGATCGCCATGGGCTCCGCCACCACTGCCAACGCTGATGAAGCCATCGCCATCGGCGCTCAAGCCAGCGCCACGGCAACTTCGGCGATCGCCATGGGATCCGCCACCACTGCCACTGGTGTGAACGCCGTCGCCATCGGTGCGGAATCCGAAGCCACCGCCGCCAACGCCACGGCCATCGGCGGCAGCAGTGCCGCCACGGCCACGGGTGCCACCGCCATCGGCTACGGCTCCACTGCCAACGGTGTGAATGCCATCGCCATTGGTGCCTACAGCGCAGCCAGCAGTGCCAACTCGTTTGTTCTAGGTGCCGCCGCCCAGGCCAATGGTGTCAATGCCGGCGCAATCGGCTACCAGGCCAGCACCATCGGCGATAGCGCCATGGCCATCGGCGTCAGCAGCGTGGCCAATGGCACCAATGCCTTCGCCCTCGGTACCCGCGCCCAGGCCAACGCCCCGGATGCGGCCGCCTTTGGAGTCGCCGCGAGAGCCAATGGCAGTAATGCCGTCGCGGTGGGCAGCGGTGCCAGTGCCTCCGGCACCAACAGCCTGGCCTTCGGCTCAGCGGCGGTCGCCACCCAGGCCAACAGTTTTGTGGTGGGTGCCGGCGCCCAGGCCTGTGGCCTCAGCTCCGGTGCGATCGGGGCCGGTGCCATTGCGAACGGCAGCAATGCGCTGGCGATCGGTGTCGCCTCCTTCGCCAACCTCAGCGGCTCCATGGCGCTCGGCACCACCGCCAATGCCAGCGGCGTCAATGCCACGGCCATCGGCATCAGCGCCGTTGCCAGCGGCAGTAATTCCCTGGCCGCAGGCACCACAGCGGCCGCCACCGGCACCAATGCCACGGCCATCGCCGCCGCCGCCGTTGCTTCGGCCAACAATGGTGTAGCGATCGGTGTGAATGCCACCGCCAGCGGCGCCCAGGCCATGGCCCTCGGCACCAATGCGCTGGCGAATGCCACCAATGCCACGGCAATAGCAGTCAATGCCCAGGCCACGGCTGCAAATGCCCAGGCCTTCGGCGTTGATGCCCGCGCCACGGCCAGTAATGCCGTTGCCATGGCGGCTGATGCCCAGGCCACCGGTGTCAATGCCATGGCCCTGGGGGTCGCCGCCTCAGCCACAGCTGCCAATGCCGTCGCGATCGGCAGCAACGCTCAGGCCACCGCCACCGGGGCCCTGGCTTTCGGTGCCGATGCTGCGGCCACCAATACCGCCACGATGGCGTTCGGCGTCAACGCCGTCGCCAATGCTGTCAATGCGTTGGCGATCGGTCAGGGTGCGCAGGCCACCAGCAGCAATGCCATGGCCGCTGGTCTGCTGGCCACCGCCAGCGGCAACATGGCGGTCGCGCTGGGGATGCAGGCCAGCGCTACGGCCAACCAGACGATTGCGATCGGCGCCGGCAGTCAGGCCAACTCCGCCAATTCCATGGCCGTCGGTACAGCCGCGGCGGCCACTGCAGTGAATGCGATGGCGATCGGCACCACCAGCATCGCCAATCAGAACGACAGCTTTGCTGCCGGTGTCAGCGCCGTCGCCTCCGGTTCGAACACCATGGCCCTGGGGCGTGCTGCTCAGGCCACGCAGCTCAACGCGCTCGCCTTTGGTACCTCGGCCGTGGCCAGCGCTGTGAACGCCATGGCCACGGGTACCAACGCTCAGGCCACGGCGAGCGGCTCCATTGCCTCGGGTGCAGGCGCCCTGGCCAATCAGAGCGGAGCGATCGCTTTTGGTGCCAATACGCTCGCAACCGGTGCCCAGTCGATGGCCATGGGCAGCAATGCGCAGGGTACGGCTACCAACGCCATCGCCATTGGCGTGAACACGATCGCCAATGCTGCCAACGCCTTTGCGGCTGGGCCCAGTGCCAGTGCCACCGCGCAGGGTGCGATGGCTCTTGGAACTGGTGCTCAGTCTTCTGGAGTCGATTCCATCTCCGCCGGCTACAACGCCATCGCTAGCTCTGCCAACAGCCTCGCGCTTGGCACGGCAACCATCGCCAATGGTGATGATGCTTTTGCAGCGGGCTTCAGCGCCAGGGCTCTGGCGGTGAATGCCATGGCATTAGGAAGCTCAGCCACAGCATCCGGCGTCGGTTCCTACGCCGCCGGTTATTTCGCGAATGCCACAGCTAACGCCGCACTGGCCCTTGGTCAGATGGCATCCGCCAGCGCCATCTCCTCCTATGCAGCTGGATTGAACGCCTCCGCATCGGCAGCCAATGCCATGGCTCTCGGTTCCTCGGCCATGGCGAATGCCGATTCGGCTTATGCAGTCGGTCGACAGGCGATTGCCAGCGGTGCAAACGGTATCGCCATGGGCTCTCTTGCTCTCGCTGCCGGGATTGACAGTATTGCGGTGGGCTATCGGGCAGTTGCCAATCAGCTCAATGGGGCGGCCATTGGCACCAACGCCCAGGCCACAGGCATCCAGGCCTTTGCCATCGGCACGGAAGCCATGGCTTCCGCCACCAATGCGGTTGCCTTCGGCGCCAAGGCTGCAGCCACTGCAGCGAATAGCTACGCAGTCGGCGCCACAGCGAGCGCATCGGCCACCAACAGCATGGCTTTGGGTAGTGCCGCCAATGCTGCGGGAATCAATGGCATTGCCATCGGCGTTGATGCAGATGCCAGCGATGCCAACGCCATCTCGATCGGCACATCTTCGCAAGCTGTGGCTGAAAACACCTCAGCCCTGGGCACCTTCGCGACTGCGAATGCCGTGGATGCCACGGCTCTTGGCTACCTCTCGAAAGCAACGGGTGAATCCTCCCTGGCGGCAGGCAGCAATGCCGCAGCCCTGGCTGATTTCTCCCTATCGATTGGTGCTCAGGCCACTGCGACTGGCCTGGATGCAATGGCCATCGGTTACCTCAGTACTGCCAATGCCACCAATGCGATGGCCATTGGCAGCGCCGCACTGGCCAGTGACGTCGATTCCCTTGCCATTGGCCGCAGTTCCTCGGCGCTGGGTAGCAATGCCATGGCCGTTGGTTTTATGGCCACAGCCAATCAGGATAACTCTCTCGCCTTTGGTACCGCCGCCTTTGCCAATGCAACCGACTCCACGGCCATTGGTTTCAGAGCCCGGGCCAATGACACCTGCAGCATGGCGCTGGGCTCGATGGCCATCGCCTCTGGTGTGGAGTCGATCGCGATCGGTTCCACATCAACGGCTACCGGCACCAACGCCATGGCCATCGGCTCCAGAAGCACTGCACTTGGATCCAACAGTGCCGCTATTGGCGTGCTTGCCGTTGCCAACGGCGAGAATTCCATCGCCATTGGTGTGACGGCCAAGGCAGCCGGCGGCAATTCAACGGCTGTTGGTGCCAACTCTTTCGCGCTCGGTGATAACGCCTTTGCCTTTGGGCCGGGTTCCTATGCCAGCGGTAATAACGCCTTTGCTTTTGGTGTGGGTGCCGTGGCCAAGGGCGACAATGCGTTTGCCTGGGGTGATGCCTCTTATAACAGCAAGGGTGCCGGTAATTCCATGACCTTTGGCACCGATGCTCAGGTTGGACCGACGGCATCGAATGCATCGGCACAGGGCACATCTGCACGCTCGATGGCACCGAATGGTTATGCCATTGGCACCCAGGCCGTTGTTGGTTTTGGCGGTACCGATGCAACAGCTCTGGGTACGCTGGCTACTGCAATCGATCCAAATACCGTAGCCCTTGGCACGAATTCCCATGCCCGCGGTAGTAATTCCATCGCCTTTGGTGCTGACGCAGCGATTGGCGGAACGACTATCACCTCAGATCCTAACTATAGCCGCAATGCTCTTGCCCTTGGCGCATCTTCAACGGCATCGATGCCAAATGCCTATGCGTTGGGAACCAATTCAACTGCCTTGGGATTCAATGCCACCGCTTTTGGATCTAATAGTGTTGCCGAAGGCAACAATGTTCTCGCTATTGGCCCTGGAGCTGTGGCCAAGGGCTGGAACACGAATGTCGTTAGTATTGGCACCAATTCTTATGGTGATGGAACCAATGTGATCAGCATCGGCACCAATGCCCAGGCCAATGGCGTCAATGCCTCTGCTTTTGGTGCCGGTGCCATTGCCACAGCTACGAATTCCCTTGCTTTGGGCGGTGCAGCTGCAGCAGTCACTTATGGCTCAACAGCCTTGGGTCAGGGTGCCACTACTAATCGACTGAATCAGGTTGCTATTGGTACGCAGATCAATCAGTATCAACTGCCTGGTCTGGCACCCGGTGGTCAATATATCGGCGCAGCGTATCAAAATACTCAGGGACAGTTGGGCAATGGCCGCTTTGTGACAACTGATTCGCTCGGCACTCTCGGCACGACATTTTTCAACATCAACCAATTATTGTCTTCCATTCAGGGTGTTGCCGCTTCGACGGCAGCTCTGTCGGCATTGCCGACTACGACACTGGGACCCGATGAGACCATGCGCTGTGGGTTTGGATCTGGCGCTTATGGCAACAATGGGGCCGGCGCTTTTGGCTGCGCAGCTAAAATCAATGAAGCCTTCTACCTTAACTTTGGTGGTGCTTTGGCAGGTCCAAGCTACTTCAATGGTTCTGTTGTTGGTAAAGTTGGCTTTTCCTTCCCGATTGGTCGATCAGCAAAGACCAAGAAAGATGATGAGACTAAGCTTGCCCAGCAACTTGACCAGCTGAATGCGTTGACACAAGAAATCAGTAAGCTTAAAAATCAAATCAAGGCCATGGAAGCTGAGTCCGTTGCAGCCTCGCGTCCCTTGGCCAATGCGGGTCATCACAGTCAGGCTTCCAGTTATCAGTCACTGCTGGATCAGCTTAAACGCGCTAAGCAGACCGAAGCGGATCTGATTGCTACAATCGCAAAGAGCCAGGAACGATTGAATCAACAGCAAGAAACTATCAATCAGCAAGCCAAACAAATTGCAGAGCACAAGCAAATTCTAGTGGCCCAGCAGAAACAGATAGATCTCCTTTTGCAACGGCTTGGCATCAGTCCAGCCAAGCCTTGACCCCATTTCATACACTTGTTATCGACTTGACGTTGTCCAGAGATGACCAGCAAACCTGTCGTAGCTTGCATTTCCTTGATCTGCACCCGTACCCTTGCTTTCGTCGCTTTTTGTGCTTCTTTTTTATTCATTGACTCGCCTGTTTTTAGCCAAACCGCTGCCACGCCGGCCTCCCCAGCAGTTCGGCCTTCAGCTCAGCCACTGACGCCTGCGCCGGCATCACGTCAACAAGTGCAAGCCTATTTGCAGCAGGCAGGCTTGTCGATCTGTTTTCTCGTCAAGAAGAATGTTGACTACAAAACCGCGTTATCTGCTAATACTTCAGCAGTGATGCTGCTCCTCAAAGACAAGCATGGAAATCGACTGGATTCATCGCCAGCTAGCTTCGATCCAGCCAAATTTGCGCCTGGCCTGAGCTTTGATATTACTGTTAATGCCATTAATAGTTGCCCTAGCGTAATCCCCAAGCAGGTGCGTGATGAGGCGCAGAGTTTGTCTCTCAAGATCCGCCAGTCAATCAAGAATAATGCAGCAAATGGCAATGGACAATGATCTAGCTGCAATCCCGGATGAGCACTTGCATCGGTTTATTGTTGTAGATTCATGCCGGCTGATCCTCTGCCCAATAGCAAAATCAGCCTCCACACTACTCAAGCGCCTGGCTGTGATCCTGCAGGGGCAGACTCCAGTTTGGCAAAGCTCCACCTGGGAATCAAAACCTGCTCTGGCTGTGCATGATCGGCTGATCAATGGATTAAGGACTCTCGCTGACTATTCGCCTCAAGATCGGGCTCGTATCCTGGCATCCTCCGACTGGATCCGCTTGGCGGTGACCCGTCACCCGGCTGAACGGCTCGTCTCGTTTTGGTTTGACAAGCTCTATCTGCAAGAACCTGCTTATCAGCAGCTTTCAGGGCTGATTCAGCGAGAATCCTCTGAAGAACCCTCTGTTGATTCTCCTGGTTTTGAAGAGTTTTTAAAATATCTCGAAGCCCATTGGGATCTCCTCTCTCAGGATTGTCATCTCGCGCCTCAGGTCTCTCAGCTATGCCTTTCATCCGTTAGTTATAGTCACTTGCTGGATCGATCAGAGCTATTTACAGGTTTGTTACCTCTTCTTTCTGATCGTTCCACGCAGCAGGCTTTGACCTCGCTCCAGCAAGAACTCTCTGACTATAGGACTTTCTACCACCAGGATTTGATCAGTCTTTGGCCCAAGCTTTACTCTTCGCGGAGTTTGGATCTGATTCAACGCCTCTATCGAGATGATTTTACACGCTTCTCATCCTATTTGGCACGTTCAGCTGATCAGTCCGCAAGTTCTGTTTCTCCGTCTCTGATTCAAGCTTGCCTTGCTGATAGCTGCCGGCAGGTACAAGAGCGAAATCAGCAGATTGGTGCGCTACAGGCCGAGATCAGGCGCCTGCAGGCGCAGCTTGATGATCCTTCCGCTTGGCTCGGTTTGCCTGCTCTGCCGGCGGCGTTGCCAGGCCAGCTGCCTGTGGTTCAGCATCACACAGACCATCCCGAGTTTGAGCCGCTTTACCAGTGGTTGGCCTCTGGCCAGGCCGATCAGCTGCTTGAACGCACGGCGCAGCTGCTTGAATCAGGCGATTGGCCTGAGCAATGGCGTGGCGAACTATTCTATCTGCAAGGAGTTGCTAATAATATTCTGGGTCAGCATGAATCCGCTCTGCGTCTGTTTGAGCTGGCTCAGGAGAGTGGATTCCTTACTGCCTACGTTCTGTTTAATGGTGGTAACTCCTGCCGCAACCTTGGCCTTCATCAGGAGGCGCAGCGCCTGTTTGGCCAAGCGCTTGAGTTGCTTGCTGATTTTCCAGAGTGTCGCCATAATCTCTGCTTAAGTTATTACGATTGCAAGGATTACAGGCGTGCTGAAGTTGGCTTCCGCTTGCTGCTGCGTGATCATCCATCCTATTTCCAGGCCTCATTCTGCCTTGGCAACCTGCTGCGGGATTTGAAGCGTTATCCCGAGGCCATTGAGGCTTACAAGCTGGCAATTGAGCATGGACCTACATATCTTGATGCCTGGAATAATCTTGGCCTTGCTTATGGTGATCTCGGCAGGACTGATCTGGCGATATCTGCTTACCTTCATTGTCTTTCGATTGATGCGGCATTTCCCCATGCCCGCCAGAATCTCGCCCAAGCCTACATTCTCAAAAAGGACTACTTGTCGGCTCTCGTTCATTTCGAGCTGTTGGCTCATCTCAATTATGGTGTTAATCAGAATGTGCTGGCATTGCAGGGTCAGATCAGTTGTTTGCTCGAGCTTGGACGTTACGATGATGCCCTCGAGCGTGCAGATTCTTGCAGTCAAGATGAACGTATACGCTTGATGGCGCGTCTGCATGTTCTGCCTGTCTTGTATGACAGTACTGAACAGTTGAATGTGGTTCGTGCCCGTTGGTCTGCCGACTTAAAGCGTTTACAGGATTTGTTGGCTGATCTCAGCGCCAGCGACGAAGCCTATCCGCTGTTGTGGAGTCATGCTTGGTCTTTGACCAATTTCTATCTCGCCTATCAGATGCAAGACGATAGGGAGTTGCAGCAAATCTATGCAAGCTGCCTTTCGTTGATTCTGGGGCAGCGCTTGGCTGAATTTATGCAGCCAAGGCCGGCTCGATCTGCCGGTGACCAATCACCCTTGCGGATTGGTATTATTTCTCCTCATCTTCGCAATCATAATGGCTCCATTTGGGCTTTGGGCTGGTTGGAGTCACTAGCCAGGAACCCCTCCTATCAGCTGTTTAGTTATAATGTTGGCGATCAGGAAGATGAAGGAACGCAGCGTTTCGCTCGACTAGGTACCTATCGACATTTGCCACTCAGTCCTGATGATCCGATGGAGAGTCTGCGTTTGATTCAGTCCGACGATCTGGACGTGCTACTGTTCACTGATATCGGCATGCATCCACGCAGTAAGGTTTTGTCGGTATTAAAGCTGGCTCGTGTTCAGGCTCAGGGCTGGGGTCATCCGGTAACGAGTGGTTCAAACTGCATTGATTATTACCTCAGTGGTGCAGACATGGAGCTGGCTACTAGTGATGATCACTATACTGAAACTCTTTGGCGCTTGCCTTCCACTGGTCTTGTCTACGAACGGCCTGTGGCTGTTCATGACGGCACATGTCTGTATGAGAAACTTAATCTTCCCTCGGATCGACCGCTTCTGCTGTCGTTGCAAAGCACGTTTAAGTATGTACCTGAATACGATCATATTTTTGCCCGTATTATAAAGAATAATCCTAATGTGTTGATTCTCTTTGCCGGGCATATGGGCTGTCAGGTTATCGCAGATCGATTCTTTGATCGCCTGGCTGTCGCTTGCAAGCAGCATGGCATTGATGCGGCCAGGACCATCCGGATTTTGCCGCGACTTGACTACGCGGATTTCATGGGTTTGTTTTCGATCGCTCATCATACGTTGGATACGATTGGCTGGAATGGTGGCAATAGTTCATTCCAAAGCTTTTCTCTGCATTGTCCAGTCGTCACTCTGCCCACTGAGTTCATGAGGGGACGTCATACAGTTTCAATGCTCAACAAGATGGGCATTGATGAACTTATTGCTGGCGATATTGAGGAGTATATTTCCATTTGTGGTCGCCTGCTTGATGATGCTGACTTCTATCACTCCATCAAGGCACGCATCGCTCAAACTGAACCGCTTCTGTTTGGTGACATGGCTGTAGCCTCAGCCTTTGAGGCTTTCATCGCCTGCGTCTGTCCTCCTCTGCCTGCCTGAGAAGGAGGTGTTGCTCGCGCTCATCATTGACTGCCACCGTTCTCGCTGGCGATTCGCCTGAATTGTTGTTTGATCTGGGCTAAGCCAAGCTCTGCCAAGGCTAGAATTTCTTTGTGCTGCGCCACGATCTTGGCATCCGCCAGATAGATAGCCAAGAGTTTGCGTGCCTCACTGCTGAGATGATCTGTCTGCCATTCATGATCATCAAGCCAAACACGCTCAGGCAGTTCGCTGGCCTGTTGCTGCCAATAGGCATCATGGCTGATGCTCAGCTTCGGGTGTTGCCCCTCAGAGGCTTGAAGCTGTGGATCAAAATCCATGCATGATCGGCAACAGCCGTTTCTCTCTCACCCATCCATTCTATCCCCTCTGCCCAGATGTCATCAGCGGCTCTGCAGGGTCATGCCGGCGTTCTGCTTGCCATGCCCCAGCCTAAGCCGCACCATTGATCACAGCCGATCAGCATGATCCTGGCGGCCTCCGACCGGGTGTCTTGCGGCTGCTGACCATGATTAGGCTGCTCTGAGCCTGCCATCAGTCATGGACCAGACGAGCAAGGGAATCGCTTACGTCAGCATCTGGGTTGTGCTCTGGGGCACGGCTGCCTCGATCGCCGATACCCTGCTGCTCCAGCGAGGTGCCTACGAGGCCGGCGGAGCGGGTCAGGCCATCACCTTCAGCTCCTACGGCATCGCCGCTGTGGTGCTGGCGATACGCTTCGCCGGCCGTTTTCTGCGGTCTGACTCTTGATGCTCTGGCTCATGGCAGGCCTCCCTGCCTGGCTGGCTTAACGCGCCTCGGCCGGCACAACGGCCAATCTGTGCATGCCAGCACGATGGACGCGATGACGACCCCGAGCACATAGCGCCCATCCGCCTGGGGCATCAGCAAGGGCAGCAGGGCCATGGCCAGCAACGGCGGCAACCACAACCGCAGCCACCGCATCAGCGCCAGTGTCGCCACCAGGCTCATGGCCACCGCCAGGGCAATCTGGCCTGCCATCCAGTGGGCGGCCAGGACGCCGATGCCGCTGACCGAGGCGCTGGCCAGCGGCAGCAGCCAGGCTCGGCCAAGCCAGGGGCAGCTGCCTGGCTCCGCGAAGCGCTCATGGGAGATCACGATCAGCGGTGGCAGCAACAGCACCTTCCAGCCACTCAGCTGCACCAACGCCGTCATCAGCACCAGGTAGCTGAACCACCGCAGCAGCCAAGGTGGCGAGCCAGATGCCGATGCGCCCCAACCCTGCCCGGGCCCTTTGTCTGGCACCTGCGCATGGGTCAGCCCCACATCGCTCCGGTGTTGCCCCGAACGGCGAACGCTGCTTAATACCAGCGCCAGCACGCTCAGCCCAAGGGCGATCTGCAGCGGGTAGGCCCAGCTGTGCAGGCCGAGCACAACCGGCAACACAGCGGCTGACAGAGCCGGTGCCAGTGGGCTGCGCAACAGCAGCAGCAGCAGCTGTGCCGCCGCTGCCGCCAGCAGCAGGGCCAAACCATGCTGCGGAATGTGGGTGCCGATCCAGAGGCCGGCTGCCGCCGCGCTGGTGGGTACAGCGATCAGCTGCCACCCCTGGCTTGCCCAGGACCCCGTCGGCCGGCTGAACACCACAACCGCCAGGGGGGCGAGCTCGGGAAACAGCAGAGCGCTCCATCCGGGCAGGGTTGAGCAGGCGGCGATCACACTGCACAGCAGCACCGCCAACGGGCCACCCCAACGCAGCTCCACTGCAGACGGTGTGACCCCATGGGGCGCTGAACCCAGGTGATCGGAGCGTGGGGGTGAGGGAAGGCTTCGTTTCACGCTGCCCATTGCGGCACAGGCCACGCAGACTGGCAAGCTCCCTGCTCGATGCCATGGCTCGGATCTGCTTGCACCGGTTGCCATTGCCGTTGCGCAGCGGCATGCGCATCGCCGCTGCACTGCTGAGCAGTCAGTACGCCATGATGCTCGAATACCGCGCCGAGATTGCCCTCTGGGCTCTTTCCGGCGTCCTGCCACTGATCATGCTCGGAGTCTGGCAGGGTTCAGGCGCGGGTGTAGCGGCTGGCTACAGCGCCAAGGCTCTGGCCCGCTACTTCATTGCCGCGTTTGTGGTGCGTCAGTTCACGGTGGTGTGGCTGATTCACGTGTTCGAGGACGATGCGCTTCAGGGCAAACTCTCACCACAATTGCTCCAACCGTTGCATCCTCTCTGGCGTTATCTGGCCTCCCACCTGGCGGAGCAGGCCACGCGGGTGCCTTTTGTGCTGTTGATGCTCGTTGCGGTGTTGGTGCTGCAGCCGGGGGTACTCCTGCCGCTGGATCCACTTCGTGTGCTGCTCACTCCGCTGGCCATCGTGGCGGCTTTTGCCCTGCGCTTCATTCTTCAAATCATCCTCACCATGGCTTGCTTCTGGAGTGAGCGGGCCGCTGCCCTGGATCGGTTGATGCTGATTCCGTATCTGTTTCTCTCCGGCCTTGTGGCGCCTTTGTCCACCTTTCCTCCAGCGATGCAACGGCTGGCGGCAGCCACACCCTTTCCCTCCATGGTGGCGTTTCCGGCGGGCCTGCTGGCCGGTGAACCGCTTGATATTGTCACTGGTTTCAGCCGCACCCTCGCCTGGTGCGCCCTGTTGCTGCCGATCGCCCTGCTGCTCTGGCGCGCCGGCATCCGCCGCTATTCGGCTATGGGGGCTTGAGCGTGAGCCTTCACCAGCTTGTCGCACGGCGTACGGGCCTCGTCCATCTGCGCCGCCATTGCCTTTGCCTGCAACGCTTCTGGGGTCGTTCTCTGGCTGCGGAACTGGAGTATCAGGGCAATGCGTTGATCGAGCTGATCGCCGTGCTGGGCAATCTTGCCGGCAGTTTATTTGTACTGACATTGCTCTATGACCACGGCCGCGATCTGGGCGGCTGGAGCTGGTCTGAGGCATTGATCGTGCTGGGTCTTTACACCCTGCTGGATGGATTCACCAGTTGCTTGCTTCAGCCCAATCTGAGCCGCATCGTCAACCATGTGCAAAGCGGCAGCCTTGATTTCGTGCTGCTCAAGCCGATCGATAGCCAGTTCTGGCTCTCGACCCGCCAGATTTCACCCTGGGGTCTGCCAGGGGTCTTTGCCGGCTTCGGGTTGGTTGGCTGGGGGATGGGGCATGGGGCGGTCGTGCTGATCTGGACCCAGCCACTGCTGCTCAGCGGCCGCTTGCTGCTGGGGGGCTGCCTGCTGCTCTCCGCCGCTGCGATTCTGTACAGCCTCTGGTTTCTGCTGGCCAGTCTCAGCGTCTGGTTTGTGAAGGTGTGGAACGCCACCGAGGTGCTGCGGTACACGCTGGTGGCCGGGCGCTATCCAGTGGCTGCCTACCCATCGGCTTTGCGGCTGTTGTTCACTTTCGTGCTGCCAGTGGCTTTCCTCACCACTGTGCCGGCGGAGGCCCTGCTGGGACGTGCCTCAGCGGGCTGGGCGGCTGGCAGTCTACTGGCGGCGGTCCTGGCACTGGCCTGCAGCCGCGCCTTCTGGCGCCACGCTCTGCGTCATTACACCTCCGCTTCAAGCTGACCCAGTGGCCATCGATCTGGTTTACGGTTCGTCTGATCCCAATGGTCAGACCATGTCCGAGAGTAACGGCCTGACCATCGGTGAACTGGAGGCCAAGTACTTCCTCTACCGCAAGGCTCTCAAACAGCTGCTGCTCGAAGGCCGCTCCGCTGCTGGCATCGAAAAGACTCTCTGCTGGAGCCGGCTCGAAACCCTGCACAACTGTCTGCCGCGCCAGTACAAATCCCCCGACCACATCCGCCACCAGCTGCGTCGCGAGATCGACCAGGAGCGTGCCGCCACCGCCGGTGCCTGAACGACAGCTGACCCCTGCAGCCTCGCAGCTGGTCCAACCGCTGAGAGGCTTTGAGCATGGACCTGCAGCCCAAGCCTCAGCCCTCGATCGCCGCCGCCGCGGCTCCGCCCCCTGAACCGACCCGTTCGCAGCTGCATCGCATCGCTGCCGCGTTTGCTGTGCAGGGCCGGATTGAGGCGATCACGCCACTTGGCAGCGGCAATGTCAACGCCACATACCTGGTTCAGACCGATCACTGCCGCTATGTGCTGCAGCGACTTAACAGCCAGGTGTTTCAGCGTCCGGATCTGGTGATGCGCAACCTGCAGGTGCTCACCGCCCATGTTGAGGCGCGTCTTGGCGTCGGGCCCCAGTGGCTGGTCGGTCGTCGCTGGGAGTTGCCGCGGGTGGTGCTGGATCGTGCCGGCGCTGAGGCCTGGCACCGCTGCGCTGGTGGGGGCTTCTGGCGGATGCTCACCTATGTGGGTGCGACCCGCAGTGTTGATGTGATTGAGCATCGCCAGCAGGCCCGCGAGCTCGGCTGGGGTCTGGGGGTGTTTCATCAGCTGATCAGTGATCTCCCGGTGGATCGGCTGGCCGACACCCTTGAGGGGTTTCACATCACCCCCCGCTATCTGCAGGCCTATCACCAGGCCCTGGTGCGTACACAGCAGCCGAGCTCCACTCTGGCGCGTGAGTGTCTGGCCTTCATCCGCGACCGAGAGGCCGGCGCAGCCATTCTGGAGACGGCACGCGCCCGCAATGAGCTGCATCTGAGGCCGATCCATGGTGATCCCAAGATCAATAACATGCTGCTCGATGCCGATAGCGGTGCGGCCGTTGCCTTGATCGATCTCGATACTGTGAAGCCCGGCCTGCTTCATTACGATATTGGCGATTGCCTGCGCTCCTGCTGCAATCCCTGTGGTGAAGAGTGTCTCGATTTCGATTCGGTTTATTTTGATCTGGATCTGGCTGCTGCGATTCTGGAAGGCTACTTGCAGGTTGCCGGTTCGCTGCTCAGCGCCGTTGAGCTTGATTACATCACTGATGCAGTACGACTGATCAGCTTTGAGCTTGGCCTGCGTTTTTTTACGGATCATCTAGCCGGCAATGCTTATTTCAAGGTCAGCCATCCTGATCAGAACCTGCACAGAGCGGTGGTGCAGTTCCGGCTCACCGCCAGCATCGAGGCCCAGGCCAGTGAGCTGCGCCAGCTGGTGTGCCGCCTCGCCGCTGCGCATGCATCCAGCCGTACCGATTGATGCAGCCGCTCCGTGCTTCCCTGCATCCGTTCTGCCCGCAGCCAGAACTGGACCGATTTCGCCTCAGTGCTGCCGCCCGTTGGCATGGCGGCGTGTTGCAGCTGGACTTTGAGCTGAGCGGCCCCCTTGCCGAGCTCGTGATCTCCCCACAGGGTCCATCACCCCGACGTCTTGATGGCCTCTGGCAGAGCACCTGCTTCGAAGCGTTCGTGGCGCATCCCGATGCAGCCGGCTACTGGGAGATCAACATGGCCCCCAGTGGCGACTGGAACGTCTACGCCCTCAGTGGCTACCGCCAGGGGCTGAGGCCTGAACCGTTGCTGGAGATCCTGCCCGTCCAGATCAGCCGCCAACGTTGTGGAATCGCCGGCAACGAGCTGCTGAGGCTGCGCCTGCAGCTTGACCTCACAGCCCTGCTGGACCCTGCTCAACCGCTGGAGGCCTCCGCTACCGCGGTGTTGGAGCGGCATGGACAGGGCTGCAGCTACTGGGCCTGGCGGCATGGCGCCGCTGAACCGGATTTCCACTGCCGCGCCAGTTTCCTGAAGCTCTGATCGGGCGCTGCGCCGCACGCGAGCTGACGCTCAATTCTGGTTGCTCTGGGCAGCGCTGTCTGAACCTGAACTGTGCCCCCTCAGGTGCTTCTCGCAGGCCTCGGCAGAGGCGATGGTCAGCATCAGGCTGCCCGCCAGCGGCAGCAGCAACGCACGCCTGACGATGGCCTTCGGGCGCCAGTGCGATCCAGGCCGCAGCCTGGAAGCCTGCTGGCCGACCGAGACAGGTTCCTGAACACGCTGGTGAGCTTGAGCCACGTGGAAGCGGGCAGTTACAGGAACTCTAAGCAGGAGAAATGGAAGCGCAAGCAGCGGAACGAGCCGTCCCTGCGTTCACCACAGTTCCGCAACGCCTCGGTCCTGAAACGGAAATCAAACGGCGCATCGTCAGCGGATCCGAGGTGTTCTGTAGCGTGCGCATCAGGATCAGGCGATGCGTCCGCTCGCTTCACGTTGTGCATGTGACCCATTGCGCTGACACCCACCTGATCAGCCTCAGCACCGAGGAGGCTGCCTCCCTGGTGGAGGCCTGCGCCCTGCTGCTCTTGGCCGCCAATTCCGTGCCCGATTGCCGGTTGCGGCCGGAGATGGCCGTGGTGCTCGCCGGTCTGTACGAACAGTTCAGCGGCCACATCGGCTGAGCGCTGCCAGCCAGAATCAGCCCATGCACGCTCTCTCGCTGCCCACCTGGTGGATCCATGTCGCCTCGGTGCTTGAGTGGGCCCTGGCGATGCTCGCGATTCAGCGCTGGGGCCTGACCAGGCGCGAGCGAGCTTGGCAGTGGCTGGCTCTGGCCATGCTGCCGGCCCTGGTGAGTGCCATGGCCGCTTGCACCTGGCATTTGTTCGATAATGCCGATGAACTCAAGGGCCTTGTGGTGCTCCAGGCAGCCACCACCCTGATCGGTAACGCGACGATGGCCCTGGCGGCCTGGAATCTGGCCCGCCAGCCGGTTGCTCCCCGACCGTGACGATCGCAGCCCTGCTCGCGGCCCTCGCCGCCTTCGATCCGGCACCACTGTTTGTGTTGTCGCTGTTTCCTTACCTGGCATTTCTCTGGTTCGCGCGCCGATCCGGCCGGATGCCAGCACTCGCTCTGCTGGGCTTCGCCCTCACCCTGCTGTTCGTTGCCGTCACGATCGCGGCGGCCCTCGTGGCGGAGCTGCGCTTTGGTCGTCAACTCGCTGATGTGGATGCCCTCCATGGCGCCGCTGAAGCTTTCCTGACCCTCAGCAATCTGTTGGTGCTGCTGGGGTTCAGCCGCATGCCGGCGGCGCCCAGCTCCGAGCTCTTGCCGCCGCCATGAGGATGCGGCTGCCGCGGCTGTGCCTGGCACTGTTGAGCGCCGGTTGCATCGCCGGTGTGCCGGCCAGGGCTGTCGCTGCTCCAGCGGTGCTGCGGGTCGGCGTTGTCGATGGGGCTCAGCCCTGTTCCGACGCCATGCAGGGCCAGTGGCGGGGCCTGGCGGTGGATCTGTGGGGTCGGGTGGCCGCGATCGAGCAATTGCCCTTCATTTATGAACGGCGGCCGACGGCCGCTGACCTGCTGGAGGCGGTGCAGCGCGGTGAGCTGGATGTAGGCGTCGGCTGCCTCACGATCACGCCGGAGCGGGTGAACAGACTGCGCTTCAGCCTGCCGTTTCAGGAGATGGGCCTGGCGGTGCTGCAGCGGCGTACGCGCCTGGAGGCCGGCGGAGCGGTGCTGCGCTCGCTGCTCAGCCGGGACCTGCTGCAGCTGCTGGCTGTCTATCTCCTTTGTATCGCTGTGGTCAGCGGTCTGCTCTGGCGCTGCGAGGCCCATGGCAGCGGCGCCGAGCAGCAGCAGCATGGGCGTCGGCGCGGCTTCGCCAAGGTGTTTCAGATCCTCGCCACCGGGCCCGGCACCAACACGATCGCCAGCACCACCCGCGGTCACGGCCTGGTGATCGTGAGCTATCTGGTCCGTATCGTCACGGCCTCGATGCTGGTCACCACAATCACCGTCAGGCTCGTGCGGGAACCGGCTACCGGCCCGGCCGATCCATCCCGTCTGGCTGATCTGCAGGGCCTGCGGGTTGCAGCCCGGCCTGGCAGTGTCAGTGAGGAGGTGCTTCGGGCCCTGCGCGCCCAGGCCACCACCAGGCCGCTCCAGATCATCCCTCTGCAGCAGGTCAGCCAGGCGGCCGAGCTGCTGCTGTCGGGCCGGGCCGACGCCGTGCTGGCCGAGGATCTGCAGGTGCTGTATGCACAGGCCCTGCGCCCACGCGAGGGACTGGTGATCAGTTTGCAGGGCCTGCAGCGCGAATCGCAGGCCTTCGCTCTCTCACCCCGCCTGAGCAACGGCACTGTGGCCCGCATCAACCGGGCGATCAGCACGCTCAAACGCCAAGGCGTTGTGCATGAGCTTCAGGACTCGGCCATGAACAACTCTTAAGCGATCCTGGCGCGAGGCCGGCTCCGCTCAGAAGATGAAGCGTCGCCCCGAGAAATCGATGCTCGCACCCCTGCTGGCCATCGCCCCCGCCTCCGTCGCCTGGTCGCCCAAGGTGGGCCTGGTGATGATCATCGCCAATGTGATCGCCATCGGCATCGGCAAGGCCACCATCAAGTACCCCAATGAAGGGGCCCAGCTGCCCAACGCCGCCATGTTCGGTGGTATGAGCCACGCTGCCCTGCTGGCCACCACCTCTTTCGGTCACATCCTCGGCATGGGCGCGATCCTCGGCCTGGCCGCCCGCGGCGTGGTCTGAGCGCCGGCCATTCGATCCACCAGGGGTCGTGGCATGGCCCGGCCCCGGTCCAGACCCGCAGAACCGGCAGACGGCTCCAACCTGACCCCCGTTGTTGTGGCAGCGTCTCCAGCGCGGCACTGGCTCGCCCCCTCGGGGGCTTTTGCGTTGCAGCGATGCCCGAGCGCCTCAGCGCCAGCCCAGCAGGTAGGGCAGGGCACGCAGGCCATAACGCTCAAAGCGGTAATCAAACAGCAGTGCTGAAAGGTCGCTGGCGTCGGCGTCCGCTGCCAGTCCTGTCAGCAGCCGGCGCAGACGGCGGTCGGCCGAGGGACCGTCCAGCCCGAGCCAGGTGCGGCGTGCCAGCCGGCCGCTCAGGCTCCAACGCCAGCCGAGGCGCTGACCCAGGCGCGGGCCGTAGTGCCGCAGCCTCGCCGGCCGCCCCGCCAGGGCATCCTGCAGCAGCGGCGCCAGCACCTCACTGCTGCTGAGGGCATGGCGAATGCCCTCCCCACCCAGCAGGTTGGCCGTGCTGACGGCGTCGCCCAGACCCAGCAACGGCCCCCGCTGATGTGGCTCGCGGCGGGCGATCGTGCTGCGGATCAGGCCACCATGGCGATCCAGCACCGGTGCATCAGCGAGATCGAGGCGCTGCAGAACGGTGCGCAGCAGGCCATGCAGAGGCGGCTGGGCCTGATCTGGGTCGCTCAGGCGGCAGACCCCCACCTTGACCTGACCAGGGGCCATCGGGAACACCCAGCCATAGCCCTGGGGGAGCCAGTCGCTACCCAGCAGAAACGTGAGCCGTTCAGCCCAGGCTCCCCAGCCCTGTTCACCGACCTGCAGCAGCCACTCCACCCCACTGCCGCAAACCAGCGAACCGGCCGCCGCTGCCGGCTCCCCCAGCAAGGCTCGCCGCTGGCCCGTGGCATCCACCAGCCAGCGGCTGCGGATGTGGCGGCGCTCCCCACCTGCTCCCCGCAGCTCCGTGATTGCGCCAGTCTGCAAGGCGTTCCAGACCGTCGCCCGCCACCCCAGCCAGAGCTGTGCGCCGGCAGCGGTCGCCTGCTGGGCCAACCACTGACGCAGGGCACCAAAATCGAGCACAGCACCGAGGGGATCGGAGCACTGCCCAACCCACTCGCGCCGGTCAGCACCGGGACCGAGCAGCAGCCAGCGGTTCCAGCGGGCAGCAACCACCTGCGGCGGCAGGCGATGGCGTTGCACGGTGCTCCACGGCAGCGCGGCGCTGCTGAAGGCGGCCTGGCGAAGATCCGGCAGGCTGTCGACCAACAGCACCGAGGCTCCACCGGCAGCAAGACGACGGGCCAAGTCGGCACCGGCAGGGCCGGCGCCGACAATCAGCACATCACACTCGAATGACGAGCTCGGTTCAGACACCCACCGGCTGGCGGTTCAGGGCGCTGAAGCGGCGCAGGATGCCGTCGGCCATCTGAGCAGGCGTCAGACCGAGGCTCTGCTTGCTCTGGTCGGGGCTGGCGTGATCCACCAGCACATCGGGAATACCGATGCGATGCACGGGCACGAGGACATCGTGGTCGTTGAGGGTTTCCACCACGGCGGCGCCGAAGCCGCCTGCCAGACAACCCTCCTCCATCGTCACCACCCGGCCGATGCGGCGGGCCATCGGCAGGATCAGGGCCTCATCCAGTGGCCGCAGGAAGCGGGCATTGATCACGGCGGCACGCACGCCCTGCTCCTGCAGCAACCCGGCCGTGGCCATCGCCGGAGCCACCATGGCGCCATAGGCCACGATCAGGAGATCGTCACCATCGGTGAGCAGCTCCCCGCGGCCGATCTCCAGGGGCTCCCAGCCCTCTTCCATCAAGGGCACGCCTTCACCTTCACCACGGGGGATGCGCAGGGCGGTGGGGCCGTTGTGCTGCAGGCAGGTGACCAGCATCCGCTGCAGCTCACCTTCATCCTTCGGCGCCATCACCGTGAAGTTGGGCACACAGCGCAGGTAGCTGATGTCGTATTGGCCCTGGTGCGTGGGGCCGTCAGCGCCGACGATGCCAGCCCGGTCCATCACGAAGGTGACGGGCAGGTTCTGGATACCCACGTCGTGGATCAGCTGGTCGTAGGCGCGCTGCAGAAAGGTGCTGTAGATGGCGCACACCGGCCGTAGACCTTCACAGGCCATGCCGGCGGCCATGGTCACGGCATGCTGCTCGGCGATGCCGACATCGAAGTACTGATGCGGACGTGCCTTTTCGAGCAGATCAAGGCCGGTGCCGGTGGCCATGGCGGCGGTGATACCCACCACCCGAGGATCCTGCTCACAGATTTTGATCAGCGTCTGACCGAACACCTTGCTGTAGCTCGGTGGCTTGGGTTTGCTGGAGGGATAGGCCTTGCCGGTGGCTAGATCGAAGGCGCTCTGGGCGTGATAACTGACCTGGTCCTCCTCGGCATAGGCGTAGCCCTTGCCCTTGGTGGTGGCCACATGGACCAGCACCGGCCCCTCGTGTTCATGGGCCTGCTGGAACACCCGGATCATGCCGGCGATGTCGTGACCATCGACCGGACCCATGTAGGTGAAGCCCAGCTCCTCGAACACGGCCCCAACCTTGGGAACCGCCAGACGCTTCATGCTCTCCTTGAGATTCTTCAGCTCGGTGGGGAGTTCACCGTGCAGGAACGGCAGGTGTTTGATCGCCTCTTCAGCGTTGTCCTGCAGGAACTGCAGCGGCTTGCTGTGCCGCATGCGGTTGAGGTGGGTGGAGAGGGCCCCCACCGGTGGGCTGATCGACATGTCGTTGTCGTTCAACACCACCAGCAGGCGGGTCTTGGGCAGGTGGCCGGCGTGGTTGATCGCTTCAAGGGCCATTCCGCCGGTGAGCGAGCCGTCGCCGATCACCGCCACACACTTGAACGATGCACCGCGCTGGTCGCGGGCCAGGGCCATGCCCAGGGCAGCTGAGATCGACGTGCTGGCGTGGCCGGCGCCGAAGTGGTCGAAGCGGCTCTCGCAGCGTTTCAGGTAACCGGCGACACCGTCCTTCTGGCGCAGCGTATGGAATTCGTTGTAGCGGCCGGTAATCAATTTGTGGGGATAGGCCTGGTGTCCCACATCCCAGACCACGCGGTCGTGGTCGAGATCAAGCGTCTGGTAGAGCGCCAGAGTGAGCTCCACGACCCCCAGGCCGGGACCGAGGTGACCGCCGCTGGTGCTCACCACCTCGAGATGGCGTTCGCGGATCTGCCGCGCGATGCCCTCCAGTTCGGTGACGCTCAGACCATGCAGCTGATTCGGATGCGTCAGCTCGCTCAGATGCATGCCCCTGGCCTTCAGTGGGCCTCAGCCTACGCGTTGCGCCCTGGTGGTTGGCGTCAGCCCACACCGTTCCGTCCGGCCTGTCATCGCCTGAGCACAGCCATGGCTTGGCCATGGCTTGCGACACTGAGGGGATGACAGAGGCGATCAGCGCAGTTCCGCTCCCGTCCGGCCCCGAGGGCGCCGGAGCTCCCCCCTGCCCGGACATGCTGCAGCGCATCCTGCGGGCGCGCGTCTACGACGTGGCGATCGAATCGCCGCTGGATCCGGCCCCGAACCTCTCGCGCCGCCTCGGCAACACGGTGTTGCTCAAGCGTGAGGATCTGCAGCCGGTGTTCAGCTTCAAGCTGCGCGGCGCTTACAACAAAATGGTTGGCCTGTCACCGGCCGAGCTGGAGCGGGGCGTGATCGCCGCCAGTGCCGGCAACCATGCCCAGGGCGTGGCCCTCGGGGCCCAGAAGCTGGGCTGCCGTGCCGTGATCGTGATGCCGGTCACCACGCCCGAGATGAAAGTGCGGGCGGTGGCAGCCCGTGCTGCTGAGGTGGTGCTGCATGGCGACACCTATGACGCCGCCTGCGCCGAGGCTTATCGCCTGGCAGAGCAGCGCGGGCTTACCTTCATCCACCCCTTTGACGATCCAGAGGTGATCGCTGGCCAGGGCACAATTGCCCTGGAGATCCTGCGCCAGTGCTCCGAACCCCCCGATGCCATCTACGTGGCGGTGGGCGGCGGCGGCCTGATCGCCGGCATCGCCGCCTACGTGAAGAGCCTCTGGCCGCGGGTGGAGGTGATCGGTGTTGAACCGGAGGACGCCGACGCGATGACCCGTTCGCTGGCCTTGGGAGAGCGGGTGACGCTGGAACAGGTGGGTCTGTTCGCTGATGGGGTGGCCGTGCGGCGTGTGGGTGAGCAGACCTTCGCCTTGGCCCGTCGCCACGTCGACGCAATGGTGACGGTGAACACCGATGCGATCTGCGCCGCCATCAAGGACGTGTTTGAGGACACCCGCTCGATCCTGGAACCGGCCGGGGCCCTGGCGGTGGCGGGCATGAAGGCGGATGTGGCCCGGCGCGGCCTCAAGGGCCGCACGCTGGTGGCGGTGGCCTGTGGCGCCAACATGAACTTTGACCGCCTGCGCTTCGTGGCCGAGCGCACTGAACTCGCGGAGGACCGCGAGGCGATGCTGGCGGTTGAGATCCCGGAGCGGGCCGGCAGTCTGCGGGAGTTCTGCACGCTGCTGGGCAGCCGCAACCTCACGGAGTTCAGCTACCGCCTGGCCGATTCCAGCCGCGCCCACATCTTCGTGGGGGTGCAGACCAGCGGCAGCCGCGATGAACAGGATCTGATCCATGACGTGCGCGCCGCCGGCTTCGCTTGCCTGGACCTCTCCAATGACGAGCTCTCGAAGCTGCACCTGCGCCACATGGTGGGTGGGCGAATGCCGAGCGATGCCGGAGAAGCGGCTGGCCATGGCCGGGAGCTGCTCTACCGCTTCGAATTTCCGGAGCGGCCCGGAGCGCTGATGCGCTTCCTCACCAGCCTTCATCCCAACTGGAACATCAGTATTTTCCACTACCGCAACCACGGCGCCGATGTCGGGCGCATCGTGGTGGGCGTGCAGGTGCCCCCGGCGGAGATGCCGGAGTGGCAGAGCTTTCTCGATGGCCTCGGCTACAGCTACGTCAACGAGACGGACAATCCCGCCTACCGGTTGTTCCTCGGCGATGTGGCCACTGGTGTGGAGGCTGGCTAGGTTGCCTCCGTCGGAGCGGTCACCGGTGGAGTCCACGGGCGTCGATGCAAGCGCGCCGCTGGAATTGCGCACGCTTTCGTTGCCGGCGCGGCTGGAGGCGATTCTCTACCTCAAGGGCAAGCCCCTGAGCCTGGGGGAGCTGGCTGAGATCGCTGCCATCAGCCGCGATGAGGTTGAGCTGGGGCTGATCACCCTGATGGCCGACTACGCGCATCGTGATACGGCCCTGGAGATCCGCCAGGAGGGCCAGAGCTACAGCCTGCAGCTGCGCGATGGCCTGGGCGATCTGGTGCAGAACCTATTGCCGGTGGATCTCTCCACCGCGGCTCTGCGCACCCTGGCCACCATCGCCCTCAAGAAGCGCGTCCTGCAGTCGGAGCTGGTGGAGCTGCGCGGCTCCGGCGCCTACGACCACATCAAAGAACTGCTGGCCCAGAACTTCATCGAGCGCAAACGCCAAAGCGAGGGCCGCTCCTACTGGCTCACCCTCAGCGAGAAGTTCCACCGCACCTTCTCGATCAAAACCGAGGAGCTCAAGCCGCGCCGCGCCGCTGCAGCCGAACCGGCAGAACCGACTCTCGAACCGCAGCCCGAGCCGGTGCCCGCCAGCAGCGCTGCGATCAGCGACGACGACTGGGAGCAGGCGGCCTGAACCGCCAGGCTCCAGCACCGCTCCATAAACTCACCGCAAGTAGAGATCTCACATGTCCCCACTGGTTGGCGATCTGATCGGCGTTCTCGCCCAGACCATCTCGATCTACACGCTGATCCTGCTGGTGCGAGTGCTGCTGAGCTGGTTCCCCAACCTTGATTGGGGCAACCCGGTGCTCTCCACCGTGAGCGCCGTCACCGATCCCTATCTGAATGCCTTTCGCGGATTGATCCCCCCTCTGGGTGGCCTCGACCTCTCCGCGATCCTGGCCTTCCTTGCGGTGCAGCTGATCCAAACGCTGCTGGAGCAGAGCCGCGGCTTCTTCTATCCCAGCTTCTACTGAGCGTCGGCCACGGCCTGCTCTAGGGGCAGCAGGTCGTCGAATTCACCGGCACGGGTGCGCACTGGAGAGGCAAATCCGCGCGCTTTCACATTCGAGAAGGTGAAGGGCCCCGGGGTGCCGGCCGGGATGGCCAGGCGCAGGGCGAAGTTCGAATCACCGGGAGGCACATCGCCGATCGAGCCCACGCGCGAGCGGTTCTGCATCACCGGCTCGCCGCTGGCGTCGAGGATCTGAGCAAACACATCGGTGTCAACAACAGGCTTGCGGCCCGGGTTGTTCACCGTGCCCCTGAGCACGTAGCAGCTGGCACCGCTGGGGCGACGCAGCTGCGGCTGGGCTCCGATGTCGTCGCTGGGGCAGGGCTCGAGGCTCACCTCCGCCACGCTCAGATTGGCGGCCAAGGCCGGTTCAACCCACACGCCAGCCAGCACCAGCCAAACAACAGCAACGGCACCGAGCAGGAAGCGGAGCGGCCGGAAATGCACAACGATCACGGGGAACAACCCGGCAGGCAACCACGCGATCAGCGATGGTCGCCACTGCCTCCGATCACGTTACGGGCGGCGCGGCTGGCCAGCTTGTTGAGGTTGGCCTCGGCCACCTCGTTCAGCTCAAAGCCGAGCTCACTGGCCAGCTGAGCCACGTACCAAAGCACATCGCCGAGCTCCAGCTTGAGCGCATCACGCACCTCCGGCGTGAAGTTGCCCTCCTGATCGCGCAGCACCTTCTTAACCTTGTCGGCCACCTCACCGGCCTCACCGCAGAGACCCAAGGTGGGGTAGATCGGATTGGCGCCCACATCGGGATAGCG
>JBEBCC010000029.1:0-13007 GCA_041158125.1 Cyanobacteriota bacterium | reverse complement strand
ACCAAGCCCAAGGTGTTCGAGACCGGCATCAAGGTGATCGACCTGCTGGCTCCCTACCGCCAGGGCGGCAAGGTGGGCCTGTTCGGTGGCGCCGGTGTGGGCAAGACCGTGCTGATCCAGGAGCTGATCAACAACATCGCCAAGGAGCACGGCGGTGTGTCCGTGTTCGCCGGTGTGGGTGAGCGCACCCGCGAGGGCAACGACCTCTACGAGGAATTCAAGGAATCGGGCGTGATCAACCCCGACGACCTCTCCAAGTCAAAGGTGGCCCTCTGCTACGGCCAGATGAACGAGCCCCCCGGCGCCCGCATGCGCGTGGGTCTCTCGGCTTTGACCATGGCTGAGCACTTCCGTGACGTGAACAAGCAGGACGTGCTGCTGTTCGTCGACAACATCTTCCGCTTCGTGCAGGCCGGCTCAGAAGTGTCGGCTCTGCTGGGCCGCATGCCCTCCGCTGTGGGCTACCAGCCCACCCTCGGCACCGACGTGGGCGCCCTGCAGGAGCGCATCACCTCCACCCTCGAGGGTTCGATCACCTCGATCCAGGCCGTGTACGTGCCTGCCGACGACCTGACCGACCCCGCACCCGCCACCACCTTCGCCCACCTGGACGCCACCACCGTGCTCAGCCGCGGCCTGGCCTCCAAGGGCATCTACCCGGCCGTGGATCCTCTGGATTCCACCAGCACCATGCTCCAGCCGGCCGTGGTGGGCGATGAGCACTACCGCACCGCTCGCGCTGTGCAGTCCACTCTGCAGCGCTATAAGGAACTGCAGGACATCATCGCGATTCTGGGTCTGGACGAGCTGTCCGAAGACGACCGCCGCACCGTCGATCGCGCCCGCAAGATCGAGAAGTTCCTGTCCCAGCCCTTCTTTGTGGCTGAGATCTTCACCGGTATGCCCGGCAAGTATGTGAAGCTCGAGGACACCATCAAGGGCTTCAACATGATCCTGGCCGGCGAACTCGACGATCTGCCGGAAGCCGCCTTCTACCTCGTGGGCAACATCGACGAAGTCAAGGCCAAGGCCGCCAAGATCCAGGCCGAAGCCAAGGGCTGATCCTCACCATCCCCTGAGCTTCTGACGCCATGACTCTCACCCTCCGCGTTCTGGCACCAGACCAGAGCGTCTTCGACGGCAGCGCCGACGAAGTGATCCTGCCCAGCACCACCGGTCAGCTCGGCATCCTCCCCGGCCACGTCTCCCTGCTCACCGCCATCGACATCGGCGTGCTGCGGGTGCGTGAGGGCAGTGGCTGGCAGGCCATTGCCCTGCAAGGCGGCTTCGCCGAGGTCGAAGCCGATGAGGTCACCGTGCTGGTGAACGCCGCCGAACTCGGCAGCAGCATCAATGCCGATGCCGCCGCCAAGGAGCTGGAGGCCGCCACCGCCGCCGCCGCCCCCTTTGAAGGCCAGCCCGCCAGCACCGACAAGGTCAAGGCCCAGCAGGCCCTGGCCCGAGCCCGCGCCCGCGTGCAGGCCACCAAGGCCGGCTGATCCGGTCAGCTCCGTTGATGGCCGGCTTCAGGCCGGCCCTTGCGCCCTCAGTCGAGGGCGCTTTTTCATGGTTTCGTCGCACACGCCAGCGCATGGGTCAAGGCAGGGATCTGGGCATGCAGCTGCGCCACTGGCTGGCCAGCGAGCCGGAGGCACTGCGCTCGAGCCGGGCAATCAGCAACCGTCTGATTGATGCGCTGGGCGCCCACGAGCAGTTGAAGGGCCCCATCCGCGACCTGGCAGCTCAACCATTGCTGCTCCAGGCGCTGCATGGCAACGGTGCCCAGCGGCGCACCGCCCTGATCAGCCTGCAGCAGCAGCTGGCGGCCACCTATGCACAGGCGGTGCTTCAGGAACTCCTGGATCTGCTGGCGGCTGCCACCGACCAGGACCTACCGACGGCGCAGGCCCCGCAGGCCAGCGAGTCCAGCAGCCAGCCTGGGCGATCGCCCGAACCAGCGAGCCAGCCGACCACAGCGCGCAACCTGCGCCAGCACTGGCAGGCGTTGCAGCCGATCCTGCTGGCCATCGGCCCCGGTCTGGCGCTGGCCGCCAGCGGTGCGCTGGTGCTGGCCTGGCTGGCGCGGGAACTGGACCATGCCGTGTTTGAAGGCTGGGGCTGGAGCGGCGGTGTGGTGCTGGTGCTGGTGCTGGGGCTGATCCAGGCCCTGAGCCTGGGCCCGCTCAAGGGGTTACACCGCCTCTGGCCACTGGATTCCGAGCAGGCGCTGCAGCCGCGCCAGGCCTGGCGCTGGCTGGGAGCGGCCTGGATCCACGAGCGCCACCTGGAGGCGGCGCTGAACCTGCTGGTGCTGCTGGTGCTGCTGGGCGATGCGGCGGCACAACTGGGCGATGTGGTGCTGCGCTACAGCCTCAGTGCCCTGGCCACGCTGGCGCCGGCCGCGATCCTGTCGGCGTACTGGCAACTGCAGCGCCAGTGGAGCGGCGGTGCCGGCCCGATCAGCGCCCTGATCGCCTTGGCCGCCGGCCTGAGCCTGCTGCACGGCCAGCCGCTCACGTTCCACACCCCCCTGTTCAGCGTGCCGGCCTGGGTGCTGCTGCTGGTGTTTGGCGCCCTGCAGCTGCACTGGCAGCTGCAGGGCGGCAGCGCGCGCAGCGGCACCCCGCTGCAGCGGCTGCTCTGCAGCCAATGGACCTGGGGACTGCTGTTCGGCCTGGGCTGGGCCCTGATCACCTGGGGGCAGACGCTGCTGAAAGCAGCGGGGGCTGAGCCGTGAGGGCGATGGTCAGGCAATGGCAGGGGGTTGCCCTGATCTGGCTCAGCCGAGGGCAACCGCTTCAGCTTCAGGTCCAGCCGCCTGGAACTTTTCCGCAGACAGAATGATTCGCCTGCGGCCGACTGGGGACTGTGATCGGGCGATCCAGCAGCCAACCGAACCTGACATCAGCTCACGTCAGCGACGCTGCAGAACCTGAAATCCCCAGCTGGTCAAAAAATCTAGGCTGGCGTCTTGTCCAACGGCGTCTGCCAAAACGGCGTCTTGCACAAGGGCGTCTTGCAGAACGTCATCGGCGGCAACAACCGCACCTTCATTCATGACTGATCAGATGATTCTGGCAACATCGATGCCACCACAACAAGCAACCTCGTGATGACGAGCATCCGCATCGGGGCTTACTTTTATGGCAAACGGTGCGAAGACAACGCCATCACCTTGCTGCAGGAAACCTACATCTGGATCCCTCGCTGATGTGCTGCGATCAACTCTGACCCGCCACCGCCTGCATGTAACGCCCCCACAGCTCCGCCACCAGCGCCCCGCTGGCGGCTTCGGCAGGCTTGTTGTCGTCGTTGCCCATCCAGATCGCGGTGAGTCGTTGCATGGAAGGGGAATAGCCAATGAACACCACATCGACGCCGTTGTTGGTGGTGCCTGTCTTGCCTCGGGCATCGGCGACCACGGCGGCGCCGCGGCCGGTACCCCGCTGAACCACCGCCGCCAGCATCTGATCCATCGCTGCGGCCACCTCAGGACTGAGCACCTGGCGGGGCTGCTCGCCGATCGGCACAGTGACGCCCCGCTCCGGGCAGCGCTGCAGGCTCTTGACCGACTGACAGACACCCAGGTCGTAGATGCGGCTGACACCATGCATCGGCACCGAACGGCCGCCATTGGCCACCACCGCATAGGCGCGGGCCATCTGGTAGAGATAGGTTTCACGGCCACCGAGCATGGTGTTGTAATCGGGCTCCATCGGGGTGGAGATACCAAGCCGACGGGCCAGCTTGATCACCTCATTCAGCCCAACCCGCTCAGCCAGCCGCAGCGCCACCACATTCTCCGAGAAGGCCAGGCCGTCGATCACCGAGGCACTGCCGCCAGGGCTGCCGGCGCCATGGCTGCAGCCAGCCACGTAGGCCAGCGGCGCGCAGGAGATCGACTGGCCCGGCTCGACACCAGCCTTGAGGGCCGCCAGAAACGGAAACAACTTGAACGCAGAGCCGGGCTGACGCAGGGCTTGAACTCGATCGAAGCTGGATCGTGAATAATCCCCACCGCCCACATAGGCCAGGATGTCACCGCTTTGGGTGTTGAGCGTGATCAGGGCCCCCTGGCTGAGCCCCACTGCCGCGGCGGGTCCCTCAAGAAAGCGCTGCAGCTGCTGCTGCGCCAGGGCCTGCACCTTCGGATCAATCGTGCTGAACACCGCATAGTTGCCGGTGGCATCAGCGCCGCTGAGATTCAGCCCAAAGCGAGTGCCCTCCAGCTCGCCGATCACGTAGTCGGCAAAGAACGGATAGCTGCTGAAGTTGGACTCGCGGCAGGCGGAGGGATCGATGTTGAGGGGCCGCCGTTGCGCATCGATCAGGGCCTGATCACTGAGCCAGCCCTGCTCATGCATCAGCTTCAGCACCAGGTTGCGCCGCTCCAGGCCGGCGCCCGGATCATCGGGATTGCAAGGGCTGTAGCCGTTCGGGCTGGGCAGCAGACCCACCAGAAACGCCGCCTGGCCCACATCCAGATCGCTGGCGGATCGGCGGAAATACAGCCGCGCCGCCTGCTCAAAGCCCTCGGTGCCGAGGCCGAGATAGGCGCGATCGAGATAGAGCTTGAGGATCTGGTTCTTGCTGAAGCCCACCTCCAGCTGCAGCGCCACCCACAGCTCACGCAGCTTGCGGGTGAGGCTGAGGTCGCGGCCCACATCCGGATACACCATCCGCGCCACCTGCTGGGTGATGCCGCTGCCACCACCGCTGCGACGCACGGCTGAGCGCAGCGTGCCGAACAGATCAAGGCCGCTGTTCCAGCCGAAGCGCGCCTCCTCGGAAGCCAGCAGCGCCTGGCGCAGATGCAGCGGGTAGCTCTCCAGCGAGGGCAGCGCCGTCGACGCTCCCTCCTTGGCATCCACTTGCTGGCCGTTGGCTGCGTAGATCTTCACCGGCCCGGAGATGGCGCGGATCCTGGAGCCCCCGCCGATGCTGGCGGCGGCGACCATACCGCTCACCAGCAGCGCGGAGCCCACGAGGCCGGTGATACCGAGCAGATGCAGCGCCTGCTCCAGCGGGCTGCGGGGGTGGCGGTAGCGCAGCTCAGGCGCCTGCCCCTTCAGCCCTGAACCGAGCTGCACCACATCACCGTCGCGCAGAGCGATGCTGCGGATGCGGCGATCACGATGGAACAGGCCGTTGGCGGAGTTGAAGTCGTCGAGGCGGAAATCGCGGTCGCTGGCCCGATCCCGCTCAAGGATGGCGTGCACGCGACTCAGGCTCGGATCCACCAGCGCCAGCTCACAGGCGGGATCGCGACCGATGCGGTAGCGGCGGTTCGCCAGGGGCAGCTCCCGGCAGATCTCATCCCCCCGCCAGAGCTCCAGGTGGGGCTGATGGGCGCGCAGGGGGCCAAGGGCAGCGCGGATTGCAGCGGGCCGCTCGCGCCAGGGGCCCTGCAGGCAAGCGCGTGCCAGAGCGCCCCAGGCCTGACGGTGGGGCGGCGGAAGCAGGGTGTCGAGCAGCGGAAGGGATGCCAGGCGTGTGCTGCGGCCCGGCCATAGGCTACGTCCAGCCTTGTGAGCTCGTTCGTTGCAGCGCCAACGGGACCCCTGGGAACCCTTCCGGCTGTGGCTGGCCCTGACGATCGGCCTGTACGCCCTGCGGGCCTTCTTCGCGGTCACCTGGGTGGGGGCAATCCCCGGCTGGGTGCTGCTGGTGATGGTGCTGATCGCACTGGCCCTGGCCAGCAAGGCCTTGCTGTTTCCAGGCAGGGTGGTGCCCTGGCGCCAGGGAGATGGCGCCTGGTGGAACGATCTGCGCGACGACTGGCAGCTGTGGTGCCGACGCCGCCGAGGTGAGCCATGAGCGCCGCCCCTGCCCGCCTGGTGCTGGCCGGCGACCGTCGGCGCGTGGCACCCCTCGATCCAACCCAGCCCCTGACGATCGGCCGGGCGTCGACCAACCGCCTCTGCCTGGCCAGCGCAGCGGAGGTGTCGGAGCATCACGCCGTGGTGCGGCATTCCCGCAGCCACGGCTGGCTGATCTGCGATTGGCAGAGCCGCGACGGCACCTATCTGGAGGGTGCGCGGGTGCAGCAGTGCCGTCCCCTCAGCGACGGCGATGAGATCCGGCTCGGCCGCAACGGCCCGCTGCTGGTGTTCGAACTGACGGAGGCGACTGGGGTAGGCCCTCAGCCCCCGACCACCGCAGGTCGGGAGCCGGCTCGAACGGAACACCCCCGCCAAGGGGCGGCTCCAGCCGCCGCTGCGGGCCAGGCCGGCGGCGGCCGCATCACCATCGCCGATCAGACCCTGCCGGTGACCACGATCCGCTCCGCGGCGGTGCGCAGTGAACTCCTGTATCCCCAGATCTTCAGCTGGTGGTTGCTGCTCTGCCTCGGCGGTCTGCTGCTGCTGCCCTTCCCGCTGCTGTTCTGGCCCCTGCAGATCGCGGCACTGGCCGGTTGGATCCTGCTGGGCTCCCGCAAGGAGCACACGCTGGTGGTGGAACTGCGCGACGGCCAGGCGCTGCGCCATGCCTTCGCCAACCGGCGCACGGCGCTGGCGCATCGCAACGGCATCCGCAAAGCGATCGGCGAAGGGGGAGCACCCCCATGAGCACGAGCTGGCTGCTGCCCGAAGGTGCCCAGCTGCGCTTCCAGGGACTGGATCAACCGCTGACGATCCTGCAGGGCCTGGGGGGCGGCACCCAGGGTCAGGTCTTTGCTGTGGAAGCTGGCGGCGAAACCCTGGCGTTGAAGTGGTATCTGCCGGCCTACCTGGCCCGGGATCAAAGCCTGCCGCAGCGGCTGCGGCAGAGCATCAGGCTGGGGGCACCGAACGACGACTTCCTCTGGCCGCTGGCCCTGCTGGAGCCCACGCCGGAAAGCCGGCCGCTGATCCGTCACCCCGAGGCGGGCTTCGGCTATCTGATGGGCCTGCGGCCACCAGGCTTCATCGGCGCCCACCTGCACGCTGGGGGCCGGCTGGACATCAGCCTGCAGAACGTGCTGCGGGCCTGCTTTTTTCTGGCAGATGGCTTCCACCAGCTGCACCTCAAGGGCCTCTGTTACAAGGACATCTCCCTTGGCAACCTGTTTCTGGAGCCGGGCAGCGGCCGCATTCTGATCTGCGACAACGACAACGTCGACATCGATGGCGGCGACCCGGGCAGTGTGCTCGGCACGCCGGGGTTCATGGCACCGGAGGTGCTGCTGAGGCAAAGCCGCCCCGGTGCCGGCAGCGATCTCTTCTCGCTGGCGGTGCTGATCTTCCGGCTGCTGACGCGCCACGATCCCTTCCGCGGGCGGCGGGAACTGGCGATCCGGTGTCTGGATGAACCGGCCCGGCGCCGCTTGTACGGCGAGGAGCCCGTGTTCATCTTCGATCCGGAGGACGCGGGCAATCGCCCCGACCCAGGGGAGCACGCTGCGGCCCTGGTGACCTGGCCGATCTATCCGGCAGCCCTGCAGGCGCTGTTCCTGCAGACATTCTGCAGCGGCCTGAAGCAGCCGCAGCGGCGCGCGCTCACCGGCCAGTGGACCCTCGCCCTGGCCCGCTGCCTCGATCAGCGCCAGCTCTGTCCCAGCTGCGGCCAGGAGACATTCCCGGAACCGGAGCAGGACAGCCACTGCTGGCACTGCGGCGCCAGCCTGCCGCGACCGCTGCGACTGCGCAGCGGCCACAGCAGCATCACCGCCGCCGCCGGCAATGCCCTGTACCGCCATCACATCGACCGGCTGGCTCGCCTGGATCTACACAACCCCCTGGGCCGCGTGGAAGCCCACCCGAGGGATCCGGCGCTGCTGGGCCTGCGCAACCTCAGCGCCGAGACCTGGACCGTGATGCTCAGCGACGGCCGCTCGCTGCTGCTGAAGCCAGGCAAAACCTGTAACCTCGCGGCCCTGCAAGACATCCACACCAGCGCCGACACGCTGACGCTGCAGGCCTGACCCGACGTCGCCCATCCATGGCCTTCCCCAACGTCCGCCTCAGCAATCGCCCACTGCACTTCATCTACTTATGCGACTGCTCGGGCTCCATGGCGGCCCAGGGCAAGATGCAGGCCCTCAACCAGGCCATTCGCCAGTCGCTGCCCGGCATGGGCGAGGTGGCCCGCCAGAACCCGGAGGCGCGGGTGCTGGTGCGGGCCGTGAGCTTCGCCGACCGGGCCGCCTGGCACCTGGCTGAACCGACCCCGGTGGAGCAGCTGGAGTGGCGCGATCTCCAGGCCGGCGGCATCACCGCCATGGGCGAGGCACTGCAGCTGGTGGCAGCGGCCCTGCAGTCGCCACCGATGGAGGAGCGGGCGCTGCCGCCAGTGCTGGTGCTGATCTCCGATGGGCAACCCACCGACGACTTTGAGCAGGGCCTGGCCAGGCTGATGCGCCAGCCATGGGCCCAGAAGGCGGTGCGCCTGGCGATCGCCATGGGCCATGACGCCGACCTGGAGGTGCTGCAGCAGTTCATCGGCCCGGAGGCGGGGCGGGGCGAAGGCAGCGGTCGCTCGCCCCGGCGACCGCTCCAGGCCAGCAATGCCACGTCCCTGGCTCAGTACATCCAGTGGGCCACCACCGCGGTGGTCGGTGCAGCCTCGATGCCCGCCAGCCGGGTGGCGGCGGCCGTCGCCGCCGATCGCGCCGGCATGAGCACCAGCAACATCCAACTGCCGGATCTGCCGCCGACGATCCTCGATCCCACCGACGATGTCGGGCCGCTGGTGTGGTGAGCGGCGACTGGCTCTCCCCTCGCAGCTGCAGCGTCATCGGCGCCTCACACCGTCGCCGCGGACAGCCCTGCCAGGACGCCTCGCTGGCCTGCGGACTGAGGGCCGACGGCGGCACCCTGCAGCTGATGGCCGTGGCCGATGGCCACGGCAGCAGCAGATACTGGTTGAGCCAGGTGGGCAGCGCCCTGGCCTGCCAACAGGTGCGCCAGGCCGTGGCCACAGCACTGCAGCACACGCCACTGGCGGATCAACAGCGCTGGCGGGAACTGCTGAGGCGGGAGCTGCCGGAGGCGATCGTGCAGGGCTGGTTGGCGGCGATCAGCGCCGACTGGCAGCAACGCCCTGAGGCGGCGCAGCAGGCCTTCACACCGGCCACCTATGGCTGCACACTGGGTCTGGTGCTGATGGCGCCCCAGTGGTGGGGCTGCACCGGTCTGGGCGACTGGGATCTGGTGCTGATCCCGGCCCATGGCGCCGCCCAACTGATCAGCCAGGAAGATCCAGCGGCAGCGGGGCACGACAACGCCGAAGCGACCGCCAGCCTGTGCCTGCCGCAGGCAGCCGGGCTCTGCACCCAGCGCGCCACTCTCGCGCCGCTGATCAGGGCGCACGAGGCTGCCGGCGCCGAACTGACCTTGCTGTTAAGCAGCGATGGCGTACGCAAATCCTGCGCCACGGACGCGGATTTTCTTGAACTCTGCGGGCAACTGGCCGCGATCGAAACCGAGGCGGAGCTGGCGGAGGGACTGGCGCACATCACCGGTGCAGGCAGTGGCGATGACGTATCCGTGGCGGTGGGCCGCACCAGGTGTGGCGCCACGGCGACCGCGCTGCCAGCCCGGATCGAGCGACCGAAGTGCGGCAACAGCGGCGGCGACCTGCGGCGCCCGCCGCTGATGGTCCTGACCCTGCTCCTGATGGCGAGCGCCACGGGCCTGGGCCTGGCGGGATGGGGGTGGTGGCGGCAGCGGGCCGGAACGCCACGGCCGCCTGCCGCGGCAAAGGAGGCGGAACACGGAGCACCGCCACCACCGGTGCTCAAGGAGATCGAACGCCAATGCAAGCAACCCCCCGCCCGCATCCGCGCCAACCTCAGCCAGCGGCGGATGCAGTTCCGGCAGCTGCAGCAGGCGGGGGACCGGCAACGAGCCCTGGCAATGCTGGAGGCCGCCGATCGCGACCCGCTGGGGGCACTGATCGCTGCCAGCCGCCTGGGGCCGCTGACCACCTGTGCGCCCTTGGACCTGGCACTGGATCAACAGTGGCAGCCGCTCCCACCAGCCGCCGGCGCCGGCCGATCGCCCGGCAGGATGCCGGCGATACAGCCGCCGCAGCCCAGCCGCCAACCATGAACGACCACCAGCTCGGCACCCGCCTGCGCCAGCAGATCCTTTCGGACCTGGAGCGGGGGCTCGGCAGCGATGGCCGCCGCCTGCAGGCGCTGATGGGTGATTTCTGCGGCGACGAGCAGCTACCACTGCTGCCGGCGCTGCGCTACCTGGTGCTGAGCCCCGGCTTCAACAACGCCCTGGCCCAGCAGCCACCCCTGGCAGCGGATGGGCGGCTGCAGCTGCGCCTGCAGCAGGAGCTGGAGCAGGTGTTCACCCAGGCGATCTGCAAGCGCATGGGGGCGGTGCTGAGCGGCCTGCTGGGACTGCCGGAGCCGGCGATGCTGACCAACAAACACCAGGCAGCTCAGCCGGTGCTGGTGGCGCCGGTGACGGCGGCCACCCAGCCTGCTGCTGCCTTCAGCAGCACACCTTCCGCGAGCACCTCAGCCGCGGAGCCGCTGGAGCAGCCGCCGTCCGCGGGACATCAACGCAGTGGCGGCAACAACGGCAGCGGCCTGGCCGCCCTGCTCGGCGCAATGATCGGCATGCTGATGGCGGCCGTCGTGGGCGGCGTCACCTGGCTGGTGCTGCTCAACCGGGAGCCGCAACCGATCAGCAACAGTCCCACCAGCCCAACCGTGGAGAGCCCTGCAGCCGAAACGACCATACCGGTCAAGGAGCCTGCACCGAGCCAACCACCGCCGGCGCCGGACCTGAGCCAGCAGGTGAGCGCGGATCAGGCGATCGCCAGCGTGCAACAGCTCTACGCCAACCTCTCCAGCGGCAACATCGATGCTGCCCGACAGCTGTTCAGCCCAGCGGCGGCCGATCAGTTCGATCCCGGCTTCTTCAGCCAGTTCCGCGAGGTGCGGGTGAGCGATCTGCGCGAAACGGGCCGCAGCGGCAGCAGCGTCAGCCTTGAGGGGGTGGTGACGTTCGTCTACCCCGACGGCAGCAGTCAGGTGGAATCGCGCACCTTCACGGTGGAGAACACCGGCCAGACCCCCCTGATCACCGGCAGCAGCTTCGGGGCGGTCATCAAGGCGCGGGGCTGAGGAGCAGAGCCCTGCACTGCGCAGATTCAGGTGAGCGGATTCAAAGCGCTGCAGCGGCGGTCAGCAAAGCGACATGCAGCCATCAAAAAAGCGCCCCGAGTGGGGCGCTGATGGTGCTCTGATGCGGCCGATGCGTGGTCGAACAACGATTCAGGCGGTACCGCAGAAGGTGACATCGGGGAACTTGAGCTTGGCGTCCTCCAGGCTCTTGCCCTTGCCCTCCTCCTGCCAGTAGTTGATCACCTCGGTGGCTTTGTTGAGGATCTCAACGCGCTCGTTGTCGGTGATCCAGCTCTTGCCCTCCAGCTCGGTCTTGAGGGTTTCCCAGGCGTCTTCCCGGGGCCAGAAGAAATAGGCGGTGAGAGGGCTGGGGCCACCGCCCACGATCTGATCGACCGCCAGGGCGACGTTGTCGGGCAGCCAGAGGATCTTCAGCAGGAAGCGGCCCTCGTCGGCCTTGGGGGTGCGGCCAGATGGCACACCGTTCTCGTCGATGGTGGCGGAAGCCAGCACGGCACTGGCACCACGCAGCACCGGACGGCCTTCGGTGGTGTCCTCCACGGAACCCTCGGCAGCGGCTGTCGCCACGGCGCTCTCAGCGCTCTCGGTGCTCATGGTGTCGGCGCTCAAGGGTGAATCACAAACGACTAACCTACCAGCTGCCGTTGCCGAGCCCCTGACACGCCGCGCCGTCCTGTTGTTCGACATCGATGGCGTGATCCGCGATGTGAGCGGCAGCTACCGGCGCGCCATCGTCGAAACGGTGCATCACTACAGCGGTCTGCGACCACGGGCCGAAACGATCGACGCGCTGAAGGCGGAGGGCTGCTGGAACAACGACTGGCAGGCGTCGCTGGAGCTGCTGCGCCGCAATGGTCTCGGCACAGCTGGCCAGCCACCGCTTCCGGCCTTTGCCGACCTTGTGGAGGTGTTCAACGCCTTCTATTTCGGTGGCGACCCGGAGGGCGATCCAGCAGCCTGGCGCGGCTTCATCGGTGCAGAACCCCTGCTGGTGGAGCGAGGGCTGTTTGAAGCGCTCAGCGCTGCCGGAATCGCCTGGGGCTTCGTGAGCGGCGCCGAGCCTCCATCGGCCCGCTTCGTGCTGCAGCAGCGGCTTGGCCTGGTGGATCCGCCGCTGATCGCCATGGGTGAAGCCCCGGACAAACCGGATCCCACCGGGCTGCTGCGCCTGGCGACCACGCTGCTCGAGCCGCTGGCGCTCGGCGCAGAGGCACCACCGGTGGCCTATCTGGGCGACACGGTGGCTGATGTTCTCACGGTGCAGCGGGCCCGGCAGCAGAGTCCGGAGCAGCGCTTCCTGGCGCTGGCAGTGGCACCGCCGCACCTGCAGCAGGCGGCAGCCAGCGACCGCCGTAAGCCCTACGAAGCGCAGTTGCTGGCCGCCGGGGCTGACGCGGTTCTTCCGAGCACGTCCAGCGTGTTGGCGGCCCTTCAAAGGATGCTCAGGGATTGCTGAGCACCAGCGCCCAATCCATTGTCACAATCCTTAACATACTTTTGAAGACTGAGCGCGGGCGCCGGTAGCGCCACCGCAAAGCCCGGGCCGACGCCATGCCGGCGGCGAGTGAGCGCGTGCACGGCAGAGCGGGCAGCCGAAAGCCGCCATCGGTCGGCTCACCGCCAGACCGCAGCCAAGGCGAGCCTATCGACCAAAACCCGGCACACCACAACCGAACAGATGTAACGATCACTACAATAAGCCAGCAGATGCGGTTGTGGTCGACAACTGTACTGAGAACGACGGCAACGCACGAAGCGCATAGCCAAAGCGGTGGCAGAATAAGGACAGACCGATCAGACGCTGGCGATGGCTCGCTTCGTTACAAGTAGCCCACTGGGCGTGAATACCCTCTACGTCATCCTTCAGGCCAGCAGCTGGCTGACAGCATTGGAGGCAGCCCGCGCCCTGGGTGCGGATCTG
>JBEBCC010000028.1:0-20136 GCA_041158125.1 Cyanobacteriota bacterium | reverse complement strand
CTACCCGTACCCATGGTCGCCGCACCCGTCTCCGTCGACACCCTCTGCATCAACAGCATCCGCTTCCTGGCGGTCGACGCGATCAACAAGAGCAACTCGGGCCACCCGGGTCTGCCGATGGGTTGCGCGCCCATGGCCTACACCCTGTGGGACAAATTCCTTAAGCACAACCCCAAGAACCCCAAGTGGTTCAACCGCGACCGCTTCGTGCTGTCCGCCGGCCACGGCTGCATGCTGCTGTACGCGCTGCTGCACCTCACCGGTTACGACTCCGTGACCATCGAGGATCTCAAGCAGTTCCGCCAGTGGGGCTCCAAAACCCCGGGCCACCCCGAAACCTTTGAGACCGCCGGCGTTGAGGTGACCACCGGCCCCCTCGGCCAGGGCATTGCCAATGCTGTGGGTCTGGCGATGGCTGAAGCCCACCTGGCGGCCAAGTTCAACAAGGCCGACTGCAAGGTCGTCGATCACTACACCTACGTGATCATGGGCGACGGCTGCCACCAGGAGGGTGTGAGCGGTGAGGCCGCCTCGCTGGCCGGCCACCTGGGCCTGGGCAAGCTGATTGCCCTCTACGACGACAACCACATCACGATCGACGGAAACACCAATGTTTCCTTCACTGAGGATGTGCTCAAGCGCTACGAGGCCTACGGCTGGCACACCATCCACGTACAGGATGGCAACACCGATGTGGCCGCCATCGCCCGCGCCATCGAGGCAGCCAAGGCCGTCACCGATCGTCCGTCGATGATCAAGGTGACCACCACCATCGGCTACGGCTCCCCCAACAAGGCCAACACCGCCGGTGTGCACGGCGCCGCTCTGGGTGCCGACGAAGCCGCTCTCACCCGCCAGAACCTGGGCTGGGAGTACGGCGAGTTTGAAGTGCCCCAGGAGTCGTACGACCAGTGGCGCCAGGCGATCGAGCGCGGCGCTGCCGCCGAGACCGCCTGGAACGCCACCCTGGCCGACTACCGCGCCAAGTATCCCTCCGAAGCCGCTGCCTTCGAGCGTCAGCTTCGCGGTGAACTCCCCCAGGGCTGGGATGCCAGCCTGCCGGCCTACACCGCCGACGACAAGGGCCTGGCCACGCGTCAGCACTCCTACAACTGCCTTAACGCGATCGGCCCCAACCTGCCCGAGCTGATCGGCGGCTCGGCCGACCTCACCCACTCCAACCTCACCGACATCAAGGGTGAGAAGGGCTTCCAGAAGGGTGCCGAAGCCAACCGCTACCTGCACTTCGGTGTGCGCGAGCACGCCATGGCCTCGATCCTCAACGGCCTCGCGTATCACGGCAGCGGCTTGATCCCCTACGGCGGCACCTTCGCCGTTTTCGCCGGCTACATGGTGGGCGCCATGCGCCTCTCCGCCCTGAGCGAGCTGGGTGTGATCTATGTGCTGACACACGACTCCATCGGCCTCGGCGAAGACGGCCCCACCCACCAGCCGATCGAAACCCTGGCCAGCCTGCGTTCGATCCCGAACATGCTGGTGATCCGCCCTGGCGACGGCAATGAAACCAGCGGCGCCTACAAGGTGGCCGTGGCCAACCGTCATCGCCCCACCGTGCTGTTCCTCAGCCGCCAGGCGATGGCCAACCAGGCCAACTCCACCGCTGATGCCGTGGCCAAGGGCGGTTACATCCTCGAGGACAGCAACGGCACGCCCGATCTGATCCTGATCGGCACGGGCTCCGAACTGGAGCTCTGCACCAAGGCCGCCGCCCAGCTGCGTGCCGAGGGTAAGAACGTGCGCGTGGTGTCGATGCCCTGTGTGGAACTGTTCGAGGAGCAGGACGCCGCCTATCGCGAGGCCGTGCTGCCCGCCGCCTGCCGCAAGCGCCTGGTGGTGGAAGCCTCCAGCAGCTTCGGCTGGCACAAGTACACCGGATTCGATGGCGACAGCGTGTCGATCGACCGCTTCGGCGCCTCCGCTCCCGGCCCGCTACTGATGGAGAAGTTCGGCTTCACCGTGGACAACGTGGTGGCCAAGGCGAAGGCCCTGGGCTGAGGCCCATACACCGGTCAGCCGCTTTGCGGCGATCAGGCCCCGCCTTCGGGCGGGGCTTTCCTATTGGATCCAGCAGGTTGGCTCCAGCAGGACTGCTGGATCCAGACAAGCGGCATTAAAACAAGACTTAAAGACCCACTGGAAGACCAGTCGGCTGGCCCTTGACACTGGTGACGATGCGCCCCCAGCCGGCCTGATGCCCTAAGTCCCAGAAGATTTTCTGCATCGTACCGTAGCTGTAAGAGTCGTAAGCACCGCCCACGCCAATATCATAAGAATCAGAATAACCATGGCGCGTGCCATAGGGATCGTGCACTAACCACGATTTTTTGTCTGGATCATGACCCACCAACAGGCATATATGACCGCTTCCCTTATAAGCGAAGCCAACAACTACCGGCACTCCTTTCTGCAGGGAAAGCAACAGATCCTGAGAAGAGAGCGCATGCGAGAAATAGGACTCAATCCCAAGGCTCCTCAGTGCCCGCGTTTGAGCATCATGGTCAATAGTATCACCAAACTTCTCCAGGATGCGCATGTAAGCCGATTCAGGCTCTCTCAAGCCCAAGTCTGAGGCCTGGCGCGTCAGCTCACCCTTGAGCAAATAATCTGCGAGCATAGTGTTCGAAGTGAGATTGCACTGCCGCGAACCACTACCGAAGATGGAATAGGCCTCATTATCTGTTTGGCGCCGATAAAGGACCGGAAGCTTGATCAGGGTTGCTGATCGAAGGCCTTCAACCCTGACATGAGCCTCATAGGCATACACATTGAGCAGAGCCGTAGCACCATCTTGAGCAATGATCGGCGCCTGCAGGGTTAACATGAAATGCTGGCTACGGTCTGGCGCCACGGACACGACCTGCAGAATCGTTCCTTCTGGAATAAAAGCCTTTTCGCTGACAGCCAGATCCTGAGAACCGAGAACTCGCGTCTTGAAATAGGTGGCTACAAGCACCTTCACGGTGAGCGCCTGGGAGACCTGCGCAGGCCTGGCTTCAGCTGCTGAAGCGACAGCAGCCTGATCCGGAATAGCCTGCTCAACTGGCCAGCCATCCTTACGGAACAGGGCCTCTTCATCATTGCGACGATTCACCAAACCCTGCAAGACGCCTCCGCCAGCCTTGACCCAACGATCAAATTCCTTAGCTGCACCTTCGTAGTCGCGCTGATTCAGCTTGCGGCGGAGAGTGGATTCCTCAAAGGCGCCAACGCCAACATTATAAGCGAACGAAACCAAAGCATCAAACATGCTTTGCGTCAGGGGCACGCTACACAATGGCGCCACTCCTTTGGCTTTTTGCTGAATTTCAAGATCTAACCATTGATCTGCCTGGATCTGGGCAATGACATCACCCTGCTGCACAGGGCGATTGGCACCATGATGAAAGATGGTTCCATAACCGATTGTCCAGATACCAACCGGATCTAGATAGGCCTCAATGCGACCATCCGCGAGGCAACGATGCAAACCCTCCCATTTCCGAATCAGAGCGAAACAAGCCTGACTGGGAACGAGAACATTCGTGGAGCTCATAGCTGAAAGAGGATCATGGGACGTTAATGAGCCTTATCTAAACACCAGGCCAGTCATGAGGCACTGGCACACGCAATGCTGAGCACCGAGGCAGGAGGAACCAGGGTCTTAGCGGAGCAGCTAGCCGATCGGAGGAACAGCAGCTGCTGGCGTATCCGGATTGTCGGCGGGAGGCAGACGGGTATCACGCATGCCAGCCGTAGCAGGTGCATCCGCAACGCTCGGATCCGACTGCTGAGTGACTGCTTGCCTAGGCAACGCACCATCAACACTGGACTGAACAATCACGGGCGAGGATGCGGCGTCGGAGGGAGACGCTTGACCCGCTTGAGGTGACGTCCGCGTGGTCTTGGGTTGAGAAAGGCCAAGATATCCACCAATCACCATGAAAGCCAGCTCAAAATATTTCGCACAGATTGGATTGGGCTGGGCCGCGATCACAGCGGGCTGCTGACTGGCCGCTGCCTGCTGACCTTGTCCAGCAGCAACACGATCAGCAGACGAAGACTTCACGTCAGCCTGCTGCGACACCCCTCCTGAGTCAACATAACAAAAACTCCCGCTATTCATCGTAATTACAATAGCGCCGAGCGTCACCGCAAAAACAATTGTGGATCGATAGCCACCATCCCAAAGAAAGTCGAGAAAAGTTTTCCATAGACCCGACTGGCCCGATCGATCATCAGACATCAGAGAACAACCCCAAGCAGTACAAGCTCACACCACGAGCTAGCAAGCAGCTCAGGCAATGACCTGGCATGGCAATAAACCGACACAAAGCAGCGGCCAGAGGGCACATCTGGCCAAAGTCTTTAGAGCCTGCAGTGAGAACAGCGGGCCACAAAAAAGCCCGGGCTTGGCCCCGGGCTCGCAGACTCTGCCGAGACACAAAAGCGGCGACTTTACACAGCTGCGGCTTCGCTGCTCTTCTGCTGTTCCAGCACCTGCTCCAGACCCTCCAGATCCTTGTCGGTGATCTTGGTTTGCATCGGGCAGTGCTTAGGACCGCACATGGAGCAGAACTCGGCCTGCTTGTAGATATCGGCCGGCAGGGTTTCGTCGTGATACTCCTTAGCCCTTTCGGGATCGAGCGAGAGCTCGAACTGCTTATTCCAATCGAAGGCGTAACGGGCGCGGCTCAGTTCGTCGTCACGGTCGCGAGCGCCGGGGCGGTGGCGGGCGATATCGGCGGCGTGGGCGGCGATCTTGTAAGCGATCAGGCCGTTGCGCACATCTTCGGGGTTGGGCAGGCCCAGATGCTCCTTGGGGGTCACGTAGCAGAGCATGGCCGTGCCATACCAGCCGGCCATGGCCGCACCGATGGCGCTGGTGATGTGATCGTAGCCGGGGGCGATGTCGGTAACCAGGGGACCGAGCACATAGAAGGGCGCCTCGGCACACTCCTCCATCTGCTTGCGCACGTTGAACTCAATCTGATCCATCGGCACATGGCCCGGACCCTCCACCATCACCTGTACGTCGTGCTTCCAGGCACGGCGGGTGAGCTCACCAAGGGTCTTCAGTTCGGCCAGCTGAGCCTCGTCGGAGGCGTCGTGCAGGCAACCGGGGCGGAGCGAATCCCCCAGGGAGAAGGTGCAGTCATAGCGCTTGAAGATCTCGCAGATGTCGTCGAAGCGGGTATAGAGCGGGTTCTGCTTGTGGTGATACAGCATCCACTGCGCCAGGATGCCGCCACCTCGGCTCACGATGCCGGTGAGGCGGCCCTTCACCTTGGGCAGGTGCTCAATCAGCAGACCGGCGTGAATCGTCTGGTAATCAACGCCCTGCTGGCAGTGCTTCTCGATGATGTGCAGGAAGTCATCCTCTGAGAGCTTCTCGATCGAGCCATGCACGCTCTCCAGCGCCTGATACACAGGCACCGTGCCGATGGGAACCGGCGAGGCGTTAATGATCGCGGTGCGCACCTCATCGAGATTAACGCCACCGGTGGAAAGATCCATCACGGTGTCGGCGCCGTACTTCACCGCCAGCTCGAGCTTCTTCAGCTCTTCACTCACATCACTGGCGTTGGGCGAAGCGCCGATGTTGGCATTCACCTTGCACGTGCTGGCGATGCCGATCGCCATCGGTTCCAGGTTGGCGTGGTTGATATTGGCCGGGATGATCATCCGGCCCCGCGCCACCTCCTCCATCACCAGCGATTCGGGCAGGTTCTCCCGCTTCGCCACGTGGGCCATCTCTTCCGTCACGACGCCTTGGCGGGCGTAGTGCATCTGGCTCACATTGGCCTGACCTTTGCGCTTCTCGATCCAGGCGCTGCGCATGATGGGTTGTGGCGAAGAACGGATACGGGTGGAACCGGCGGCGACCGCTGGCCGCGCTGGGGGTCCGGTTGCCGAGATCGCGTTCAGGCCCGGATGGGTCTGGCTCACTTCCCTGCGCCGGCATAACCCGGATCAGGTGCGGAGGGTGTGATCTCAGCCCGGCGCCCGACGGCTGATGAAGCCGGCGGCGGGGCACCCCTAGTGACACTCTCCAGATTAGCCCTGCAGGCCGTTGAGAGCTGCAGCCACCACCCGGTGGTCGGGATCCAGCTGGAGCTGAGCCAGGAGAGCGCGCGCCTGGGCCGCCGCCTCAGAATCAACCGCCGCCTCCCGCACCAGGCGCCCCAGGATCTCGGTGCCACCGATGCGCACCGTGCCATCACCATCCGCCAGGGCCAGGCGCGCCAGCTGCAGCAGATCCCCCGCCGCCATCGCCGGATGCTCGGCCACGGCCGACAGCACACTGCAGCGCAGCAGCCACTGCTCATCGCGCTGAAACGCCTCCAGCAGCAGCGGCCAGGCCCGCTCCAGGCTGTGGTTCACCAGGGCATTGGCGGCTTCGGCGCGCACCGCCACCTCCGGGTCATGCTGAAGAGCCTGCACCAGGGGCTCCCACCCGGCGGCTGTGGGTTTATGACCCAGGCCGGAGCAACTGAGCTGGCGCAGCAGCATGTCGCTCTGGCGCAAGCCAAGCAGCAACAATGGTTCTGCCTGTTCCGCCGGCACATCCACCAGGCTGGCCAGGGCTGGCCGCGAGCGGCCGGGGCTATCGGAGGCGATCGCCTCGCGCAGGGCATCGAAATCCATACCGCCAGTGTGCTCCGGCGTGGTTCATGCCTGTGGATTGCGTTCGCGCAGCGCCAGCAGCAACGCCCGCCGCCGCCGCCGCCAGCTCCAGGCGCTCTGCAGCAGCAGCGCCATGCCGATCAGCAGGGCTGGCAGAGCCTGCAGGCGATCGGAGCCCTGACGCAGCAGGAATCCCTGCACACCAAGCAGCACCAGCAGCGGTGAAGCCAGTGCCGGCAGGTCGCGGCGACGCATCAGGCCTGTTGCGCCATCCAGCGCAGCAGGCTGGTGGCCAGCACCTCAATGCCCACAGCCAGGCAGCCCTCATCGGGATTGAAGGCGCAATTGTGCAGCGGCGGGCAGCCCTGCGGCCCCGCCACCCCAAGGCGAAACATCGTGGCGGGTGTGTTGCGCTGCAACTCGGCGAAGTCCTCAGCCCCCAGTGAGGGCTGCTCCAGCCAGCGCACCCGGTCGCGCCCCAGCAGCTGCGTAGCCACCTCCGCCACCAGCTCGGTGAGGCAGGGATCGTTATGCACCGGCGGTGAGATGCAGCGGTAGCGCACGCGCGCTGCACCGCCATGGCCCACGCACAAGGCCTGCACTGTCTCCTCAATCCAACCGGGCAGCTGGGCGTGCAGCTCAAGATCCAGGCAGCGCACGGTGCCGAGCAGACGTACGTGGTCGGCGATCACATTGAACGCCTGGCCCCCCTCGATCCGCCCGAAGCTCACCACCACCGGATGCAAGGCATCAAGCCGGCGACTGATGGCCTCCTGCAAACCGCTCACCACCCGCGCCGCGATCCAGATGGCATCCGTGCTCTGGTGCGGCCGCGCCCCATGGCCGCTCTCACCGAGCACCTCCACCTCCAGCTCTCCGGCCGCGGCCGTGAGGCTGCCGCTACGCACACCGATCGTGCCCACCGGCAGACTCGGGAACACATGCACGCCGAACAGCGCGTCCACTCCCTCCATCGCCCCATCGGTCAGCATCCAGGCAGCGCCCTCGGCGGTTTCCTCCGCCGGCTGGAACAGCAAGCGCACCCGCGCTGGCAGCTGCGCCGCCAACGGCGCCAGCAACCGCGCCACCCCCAGCCCCACCGTGGTGTGGATGTCATGCCCGCAGGCATGCATCACCCCCTGGTGGCGGGAGGCATAGGGCAAGCCGCTGCGCTCCTCCACCGGCAGGGCATCCATGTCGACCCGCAAGGCCACCAGCGGTGTGGTGGCACCGTCGCCAGCGCGATCCGGGCCCAGCTCCGCCACCACCCCGGTGCGACCCACCGCTTCGCGCACGCGCCAGCCCAGCCCGCGCAGCTCACCGGCCACCAGCGTCGCCGTCTGCTGTTCGTGACCGCTCAGCTCCGGGTGGGCATGCAGGTGACGTCGCAGGGCGATCAGCTCCGGCAGCGCTTCGTGCAAGGCCGAGCGCAGGGTTGCCGGCTCCACCAGAACCGCCCTGGCATCGCCTGCCGCTGGCGGTGAGGCGGGCGGCTCCATGCTCATCACAGACTCATCGCAGCTCATCGCGCAGCCAGGGCCAGAAAGCCCTCAAGGGCGGACACGGGCTCGGGGGGCCAGCGCCGGATCTGCAGCAGCCATTCTGGCTGGCGGTAGCGGGGATCCAGACCGCTGGCGGCAGCCCAATGGCTCTCCGCCTCGCCGGAGGCGCCGCGGCGCCAGAGCAGGGCCGTGAGGCCGGCGCGGGCATCGGCGAACAGCGGATAGCGCCGGATCAGGGCACGCAGCTCCCGCTCGGCCGACTCCAACTGCCCGAGCTGAAAGGCGGCCATGGCAGCACTGGAGCGGGCCATGGCGAAGCCGGGGCGCGCATCGGCCGCCGCCTGGAAGCTGTCCCGGGCAGCGAACCAGTCGCCGCGAGAGCCCTGCACATTGCCGAGGTTGTAGAGCGCCGAGGCATCGGCCGGCAGGCCGGCGGCGGCATCGCGCTCCAGGATCCAGCGATAGTCGGCCTCGGCCGCATCCCAGCGCCCCAGCGCCTCCTCTGCCGTGCCGCGGTTGAGATGCGGATCGGGACTGAGGGGATCGAGCTGCATCGCCTGGGTCTGATCGGCGATCGCCGCTTCAGCGCAGCCGAGGGCCAGCTGCACGTTGCCGCGGTTGCTCCAGGCGGCGGCATCCTCAGGCGCCAGCTCCAGCACCCGGTTCCACAGCGGCAGGGCTGCCGCGAAATCCCCCTCGCGGCTGGCGCTCAGGGCGCGCTCAAACAGCTGCGGCAGTGGGGGCTCCGTCGTTGCTGCCGCAGGCGGGGCGCCCGCAGTGATGGCCAGGGCCGCTGGCATGGGCAGCACCACCAGCACCAGCGCCAGCAGGGGGCCGCAGAGAGCGACGATCAAGGCACGGCACAGCGGTCTCATGCCAGCACCTGCCCCTGCAGATGCGCCAACCCCGCCGGCGTGATCACCCGACCACGGGGGGTGCGCTGCAGCAGACCCTGTTGCAGCAGGAATGGCTCCACCACGGCTTCCAGGGTGGCGGGATCCTCCCCAAGGCCCGCCGCCAGGGTGTCCAGTCCCACCGGGCCGCCGCCATAGCCCTCGTGCAGCAACTGCAGCAGGCGGCGATCGCTGGCATCGAGGCCGCGCTGATCGACGCGGTGCAGGCTCAGGGCCTGATGCACCAGCTCGGCGTTGACACGGCTTCGGCCGCCCACCGCCGCCACATCGCGCACACGCCGCAACAGGCGGTTGGCGATGCGGGGGGTACCGCGACAGCGCCGGGCCACCTCCAGGGCCGCAGCCGGCTCCAGATCCATCTGCAGCAACCCCGCCGCCCGCTGCACGATCGCCTGCAGATCCTCCAGCCCGTAGAACTCAAGCCGCTGGATCAACCCGAAGCGATCGCGCAGCGGCGAACTGAGCGCACCGGCACGGGTGGTAGCCCCCACCAACGTGAACGGCGCCACCGGCAGGCTGCGGGTGCGGGCGGTCGTGCCCTTGCCAACGGTGAGATCGAGACGGAAATCCTCCATCGCCGGATAGAGGATCTCCTCAGCCACCCGGTTCAGCCGGTGGATCTCATCGATGAACAGCAGCTCGCGCGGCTGCAGGTTCACCAGCAGACCGACGATGTCGCGCGGGCGCTCCAGGGCAGGGGCGCTGGTGATGCGGCAACGCACCCCCAGCTCCTCAGCCAGCACCAGGGCCATGGTGGTCTTCCCCAGACCCGGCGGGCCATGGAGCAGCACGTGATCGAGTGCCTCCTCACGAGCGCGGGTGGCCTCGACCGCGATGGCCAGAACCTGCTTGAGCTCGCTCTGGCCGATGTAATCCGCCAGGCGGCGGGGGCGCAGAGCATCCGGACGGGAACCGGAGTGGGCGGCATCCCCGGACGCATCGCAGCTGTCATCGTCCTCAGCACTGGCCAGGGCATCCACCAACCGCGGCTGCGGGGACGACGGGCGGCCGGAACCGGTGCTGCGCCCGGAGCCAGGCGCGACCCCTGGGCTGGCGACGGCAATGCCGGGAACGCCGGAATGCCCCGCATTGCCAGATCCGGAGGAGACGATCGCCATCGCCCGAGGGTACCGGGGTCGGCGGGCGGCCGGGAGATCTCTAGGGTCGGAGGATTGGATCACTCACGAAGAACCGGACAGGCGATGGCAAAGGGCGGAGGCAAGAAGAGCGCCAAGGCCCTGCGGGACGCCGCCAACAAGCTGCTGGCGGACAACCGCTTCGCACGCCATCAATACGAGATTCTCGAGACTCTGGAGTGCGGCATCGAGCTGCTGGGCACCGAGGTGAAGTCGATCCGCGCCGGTCAGGTGAACCTGCGCGACGGCTTCTGCCTGATCCGCAACGGCCAGGTGCAGCTGCACAACGTGCACATCTCACCCCACAGCCACGCCGGCGCCTACTTCAACCACGACCCACTGCGGGTGCGACGCCTGCTGGCCCATCGCCGCGAGATCGAAAAACTGCGGGTGGCTCTGGAGCAGAAGGGCCTCACCCTGATTCCACTCAACCTGCACCTCAAGGGGTCCTGGATCAAGGCGACAATCGGCCTCGGCAAAGGTCGCAAGCTGCACGACAAACGCCAGGAGGAGCGTCGCAAGCAGGACATCAAGGACGCCAGAGCTGCCATCGCCCGCCTCTAGAGCACCGCTGGCATGGCTGGCTCAGGTGAAGCGCCCTGGCGATGACCAGGGTGGCGACGATCAGGCGCGGGGCTTGATCAACTGCAGCACCTGGGGGCCGACACTGCCGGCACGGCGCTCGCAATCAAGACCCTTGAGAATCTCGCGGGCGGCGGTTTCGAGATCACCGGCCAGAGCTGCGGCTTCCGCCGCCCTGGCATGGGCCTCGGCCTGACGCTGCAGATCGGAGCGTTGCGGCTCCGGACGTGCTGATTCGGAGCGCTGCGACCTGAGCCGCGGCATCTCAGGCCGCGGTGGCTGAGAGCGGTGACTACCGACCACTGACTGACCGATCGGTTGCATGTGCTGAACGCGGGCGGTTAACGCTTGGCTGAAACACCGCAGAATGCAACGGCATCAACCATTGCAATCGTAGACGGCGACGTCGTGGCGGATTCACCTGTAACAGGATCCACACGCAGGAGGTCTTCCGCCGGTGAACGTGCAGAGGGCGCTGCACTGGCCGACCAGCAGTTCAGCATGCACAGACGAAGCGGGTTGCTCAGGTGCCCGGCTCTTCGCGGTTGCCACCGAGATCGGCGATCTGCTGACGCAGCTGCTGCGCACGCAGGGAATCACCACGGGTGATAGCAACAGCCAAAGCAAATTCCAGCTTCTCCAGCTGATGGCCGCTCTCGCTGTACGCCCGTGACGGCTTGCCTATGGCGGCAGAGCTGTAGGCGGAGAGTTCGATTCTGCAGGCGATCTCGCTGTGGGGGCGGGGGCGACCGGTAGGAGCGGGTCGATGGCTGTTGGAATTGGCCATGGTTCGCTTTCTTCCGATTGTGGCACCGCCCGCCCGACTCATGCCGCCTCGGCCTGGTCGGAATCAGCATCCGCCCACGCAGGCTGATCCTGACCTGAGGGAGCGGGCTGATCCGTCTCCGCCAGCAGACTGCGGCAATCAGCAAGCAGCACGGCCACCTGATCCAGACGACGCACCTCCTCGGCATCGGGCTCCTCAGGCATCGCCAGACGATCGAGCTGCATGCCGATGGCCTCCAGGCGCTGCTCGAGCTTCACCAGGCGCTGCGACAGCGCGGCGACGGTCTGGGCGAGATCCTCGGTGGTGCGCGTGATCCGGAAGGACACCGATTCGCCGGCCATGGCCTGCAAGCAACTGCCAACGATCACACCACAGGGCCGGCAGGTTCTCAAGCCCTCAGGCTGCAGGGCCCATCAGACTGGCCGTCTCTGTGCAGCCCCAGCCACGATGGCACCCGCCCTCAACCTGATCGCCTACCTGCTGGCGGGGCTGGGTGGCGGACTGCTGGCCCTGCGTACCGGCATACCAGCAGCACCCTTGGCCGGTGCTCTGCTCGGAGCCGGTCTCCTGAGTATGAGCGGGCGACTGGAGACAGCCGAATGGCCCACAGGCAGCCGCACGCTGCTCGAAATTGCCATCGGCACCGTGATCGGCACCGGCCTGACGGCCACGGCGCTCAACGACCTGCGCCAACTGTGGCGCCCGGCTCTGGTAATCACCCTCAGCCTGGTGCTCACCGGCCTGATAGTGGGTCTGGGCTGCAGCCGCATGCTGGGGGTGGATCCGGTGGTGGCACTGCTCGGGGCCGCACCGGGTGGCATCAGCGGCATGAGCCTGGTGGGGGCGGAGTTCGGTGTGGGAGCGGCGGTGGCCAGCCTGCATGCCGTGCGTCTGATCACGGTGCTGCTGGTGCTGCCGATCACCGTGCGGCTGGTGCTAGGCCATCAGACTCCGCCCCCTGGCTAGGCGCGCCAGGATCGATACGGTGACCTCACCGCTTCAGCTCTGGATCCGATGTTTCGCTATCGATTGCTTCATCCACGCCTGCGGCGACTGAGCACAGGCCTCACGCTGGCCCTGCTGTCCTGGAGCGGGCTCGGCCTGAGCAGCGTGCGGGCCCAGGAACAGATCAGCCAGGCCGCCACCATCACCGGCCCCGGCGGCAAAGGAGCCCAGGTGTACTGCTTCATGCGGGCTGCGGGCAACAGCCATGACGTGAGCTGGCTGGCGGCCTATGCCCTGATCAAGCGCCAGAGCGCCAGCATGTTCAAGACATCACCGGAGCATGCCGCCGTGATGATCACCGAGGCCGTGGTGCAGAACCCGGGCAGCTATCCCGACTGCGGCAAATACCTCGGCAGCCTGTTTGAAAAGGCGGCCAGCCGCGACAGTGCCGCGGCTGCAGCCGCGGCCGCACGGGAGACCACGCCGCCCCCCAGCCGGGCCGGCAACTGATGGCAGCGCGGCACCTGCGCCACGCCGTTCGCAGCTCCCCACGGCTGTGCGGTTTCGGCCTGAGCCTGCTGCTGGTCGGCTGCGGCGGGGATCCAACCACCGGCCAGGCGGATCTCGGTCCGCGCCGTGATGCCTGCCTTCAGGACGTGACGATCAACGGCCTCGACCAGGCGATTCAACGCTGCGACGCCGTGATTGCCGCCCATCCGCGCCATCCCCAGCCACGCCATGAGCGGGCCCTGCTGCTGAGCCTGGCCGGCCGGAGCGAGGCCGCCTGCCGCGACAGCCTGGCAGCGGCCAGGCTTCTGGCACAACAGCCACAACGGCCGGCTGCCGATCCAACACTGGTGGAGGGGATCGCGCTGCGGCAGCGGAGCTGCCTGGCCTGGCAGCGCAGTGAGGCCAGGCGGCTCACCACTCCGCCAACAGGCGACGCACCATCCGGGGCAGGGCCTGCCGCTCAAGGGCGGTAGTGCGCCGATGCAGCAGCAGGGCGATGCGCTCCGCCTTGCTGGCGATCAAGGCATCCACCAGGTGATCCGCCACACCGAGCTGCAACCAGTGGCACTGCAGCGCCGCCTGCGAGCCGATGCGATGGCAGCGGTCCTCAGCCTGCTCGGCATCGCCGGGGGTCCAGGGGCGCTCCAACAGCACCACATGGCGGGCACGCTGAAGATTGAAACCAAGGCCGCCGGCGCCATAGGTGCTGATCAGCAAGGCATGGTCACCGGCCTGAAAGCGATCAACAAGGACCTGGCGCTGGGGCGGCCGCAGGCGACCCGTGAGCAATGCACCGCCTAAACGGGCCTGCAGCAGTTCGGCGGAGGCCACGAACGCCGTGAACACCACCACCGGCTCACCGCGGCTCAGCAACGCGGCGATGAGGGCTGCGGCTGCCGGCAGTTTGTACTCCGCCGCGATCTGGCGCAGGGCGGTGAAGACCGCCAGGGCCTCGGCATCACGCCGAACCACCCCGGCAACAGCGCGGCGTCGGTAATCGTCGACCACACACTGCAGGCGGTGCTGAAAGCCAAGCCCCTCAGCCTCCGAGAGCACCACAGGCAACAAATGGCGCTGCTTGGGGGGCAGATCCAGGCAATCCGCTTTGCGGCGGTGCAGCAGCAGCGGGCGGGTGAGGCGTTGAAGTTCCGGCAGATTGGTGGCTCCCACGGCCTGCCAGCGGCGCACGCCACCGCTCTCGCTCCAGTGACCCTGGCAGTAACGCTCCTCAAAAGCGCGTTGATCGCGCGCCAGGGGATGACCGATCGCCGCCAGCAGCGGAAACAGCTGCGCCGGCCGACCATTCTTCATCGGCGTACCACTCAGCAGCCAGGCCACCCGCAGACGTGGATGACGGGCCAGGCGCAGGAACGCCTGACTGCGGGCGGCACCAAGGTTCTGGGCGTAATGGGCCTCATCGGCAATCAGCACCGTGCCCGCCGGCGGCAGCTCCACCGGCAACCTGGCCCAGCTGAGCAGGCTGATCCGCAACTCCAGGGCTGCCGCCTCGCGGCGCCAATGGGCGTGCAAACCAGCCGGGGCGATCACCACGATCCGGCACGCGGCGGCCCGCACCATCGCCCGGGCCGCCACCAGGGCGCTGAGGGTCTTACCAAGGCCCATCGCATCCGCGAGCACGGCGCCGCGGCGGGCCAGCAGCCAGCGCACGGCCGCCCGCTGATGGGCGAACAGGCAACGACCGTCCGGAAGAGGCTGATCGAGCTCAGCGGCCTGCACCAGCTGGCGATGGGGTGGCAGAGGCGGCAGTGGGTGGTCCAACCAGCTGAGCCACTGGCTCAGTTCAGGATCCAGGCTGAAGCGAGCAGCGAAGTCGCGCCGCAACACCGCCGCTGCCTCCAGGGGGAACACCCAGCAGCTGCGACGCGACTGCCAGACCCCCCGCGGCCGCACAGCTCGCAGCTGCGCCTGGGTGACGGGATCGAACGGCAGCACCACCTCGATGCCGCCGGCCGGACCAAGGCGCATCAGACAGCGGCTGACGGAGGGAGGACGGAAGCCGACGGGAGAGGGCAGGGGCGGGGAGCGGCGGCGCGCCGGCCTCACACACAGCTCCCAATTTAGCCGGCGACGAGGCGAAAGCAACGGCCCAAATCAACCCAGAAAAGTGCATCCTTCGACACATTGACAATCCAGGCTCTACGGGCAGACTCCAGCCAACCGAGTCGATCGGATGCACGCGAGGGATGCTGTTTTCCTTGAGGATCTGTGTCCAAAACTTCGCGCCAGACGTTGGAGGCAATCCCTCCACTCATTCACCAACAAAACCTGCATTTATTGCGGCAGGCCATCTGAATCCATTGATCACCTTTTGCCGCAAAGCCGCGGCGGCCTGAGTGTGACCGAGAATTGTGTACCGGCATGCCTGGCCTGCAACGGTCACAAGAGCGATGCCGACGCCTTCGACTGGTACCGGCGTCAGCGGTTCTACGACCCACGCCGCGCCATGGCGATCCGGGCCTGGATGGATGGCGACCTCCGCTTGGCGATGCGGCTGCTGCAATGGGCCAACCCGATCAGAGCAACAGCCCCGGCGCGAGCACTCCCCATGGCCCCAAGCAGCGATCCAGCGCTACCGACACAACCGCTCTGGCAGCCGGCGTGAGCGACACGGTCACCAGACGCGGCAGGCGGCCGTGCCGTTGTGCCGCTCACAGATATCAGCCTGAGCAATGGGCTGCTCAGGGGCGAACAGAACGGCCGCCAACACCAGTGCGATCACAATCACGACAGCCTGGAGCCCGGCCCCGGCCAGAACGACCGGTCGGCGGCTCGCTCGGGGCAAGCGCGCCAGGGATCGGGCCGCCGATGGGCGGAGCGGAGCCAGGGGAGTAGAGAAACAGGACGCGGTCACCGGATCGACTGCGGAATAATACAGGTGTACTCATGACTTCCTGGGCTGTCAACCCGGATGCACGTGTTCTCGTGATCGGCGGCGGTTACACAGGGCAGCGCTTCGCCGCCGCTGCCGCTGCCCGGGGGTCGAGGGTGTGGCTCACCCGCCGCGGCGAAGCTGGCTCCTCAGCGCCCGGGGCTGCGACAAAGCCCGGCGACCTGGAGTGGCTCCGCTTTGATCCGGCCAACGGCCATCCGCTCACAGCCCTGCCGGAGGGAATCAGCCACGTGCTGGTGACACTGCCCAGCGGCAGCGACGGCAGCGATGCAGCCCTCGATCAGCTGCTGCCGGCCCTGCGGCAGCAACCGCTGCACTGGCTCGGCTACCTCTCCACGACCGGCGTCTACGGGGACAGCCGTGGGGGCTGGGTCGACGAGACCAGCCCCACCGCACCGACCCTGCCGCGCAGCCAGGCGCGCCTGCGCTGTGAGCAGCGCTGGCTGACCAGCGGTCTGCCGGTGATGAGCTTCCGCCTGCCGGCGATCTACGGCCCCGGCCGCTGCCCGTTCCAGCAGCTGCAGCAGGGCACCGCCCGCCTGGTGCACAAGCCCGGCCAGGTGTTCTGCCGCATTCATGTCGACGACATCATCGGTGCCCTGCTGCATGGAATGGCTCTGCCACCATCAGTCCGACCAACCGTGCTGAATGTCAGCGACGACGCCCCCTGCCCCTCCAGCGAGACCCTCAGCTATGCCGCCCATCTGCTGGGCTGCAAGCTGCCACCGCTGCAGTGCTTCGAGGCGATCGCCGACAGCATGAGCCCGATGGCCCTCAGCTTCTGGGCTGAGAACCGCCGCGTCAGCAACCGGCTGCTCTGCGACGAGCTGGGCTACCGCCTGCGTTATCCCAGCTACCGGGAGGGCTTCGCCGCCTCCCTGGCGGAGGAGCGATGGCTGACGGGAGGGGGCGCAGGGGCAGCAGCCACAACGGGCCGTGATGGAATGACAACGACTTAGGTGCCGTTCCGCTCAGTGGCGGGACGGTCAGGATCGGGCACGAATGGCGTGCCGGCATCGTGAAGCAAACGATCCCAGCGCAATTCCACCCAGCCGTTGCGCACCCCTGTCACGAGCCCCAGGCTGAGTCCCGCCAGCAGCAACCAGCGCAGCATGCCCTCCCCGGCCAGCGAACCCAACCCTAAGGGCAGCCGCCTGGCCATCGCCCTCGGTGATCCGGCCGGGATCGGTGCTGAAGTGGTGCTCAAGGCGCTGGGCCAATGGCCAACGCATCAACCGGCGCCGCTGCTGGTGGGCTGTCGTCGCTGGCTGGAGCAGAGCTATGCCGCCCTGCGACCGCGCTGCGCCGAACCTCTCGCTGATCCAGCCGCGCTAGACCTGCTGGACCTGCCGTTGGAGGGAAGCATCCAACCCGGCAAAGCCGGGGCTGCCAGCGGCGATGCCAGCTTCCATTGGCTGACGCAGGCGGTGGCCGCCGTCCAGAACGGTCGCTGCCACGCACTGGTGACGGCACCGATCGCCAAGCACGCCTGGCATGCAGCCGGACACCACTATCCGGGTCAGACCGAACGCCTGGCGGAGCTCAGCGGTGTGGCGGAGGCGTCGATGCTGTTCACCGCCCGCTCACCCCACAGCGGCTGGCGGCTGAACACGCTGCTGGCCACCACCCACATCCCATTGGCGGCGGTGCCGGCGAGCCTGGGATCCGAGCGACTGGTCGCCAAGCTGGAGGTGCTGTTCCAGTTCTGCCGACGCTTCCGGGAGGATCCGCGGCTGGTGGTGGCCGGGCTGAATCCCCATGCCGGCGAGTCGGGGAAGCTGGGCCGCGAGGAACTGGACTGGATCATCCCCACCCTGGACAGCTGGCAGCAGCGACACCCGCAGGTTGAGCTGATCGGACCATTGCCACCGGACACCTGCTGGCTGGAGGCAGGGCGGGCTTGGAGCGGTGTCGACAACAGCCGGGCCGGTGATGGTTATCTGGCGCTTTATCACGACCAAGGGCTAATCCCGGTGAAGCTGCTGGCCTTCGACCAGGCGGTGAATACCAGCCTGGGGCTGCCCTTTCTGCGGACCTCACCCGACCACGGCACGGGCTTTGAGATCGCCGGCATGGGTATCGCCCGGGCCGAGAGCATGACCGCTGCACTGCAGACAGCCCTGGAGCTGGGCTGAAGGCAACGACTGCAAATGCCGGGCGGTGCGCCGGAACCAGCGGCACTCAGCCGGGCTTGACCCGCATCAACACCTGTCCGAACTCGACGGGCGTGCCATTTTCCACAAGGATTTCCACCACCTCGCCACTCACCTCGGCCTCAAGCTCATTCATGAGCTTCATCGCCTCAAGGATGCAGACGGTCTGACCGACACTGATGCGGGTACCCAGCTCCACGAAGGAGGGCTCACCAGGCGCAGGGGCTCGATAGAAGGTCGCCACCATCGGCGCCGTGATCTCCACCAGATCACCCCGGACGGCCGGTGCAGCCGGCGGCGCCACCGAGGGCGTGACGGGGAGGGGGGCAGACGGGACAGATGCGGCAACCGCTGGAGCCGCATGCATCACCACGGGCGATTCAGCCGCCGGCAAGTTGCGACGCAATTCCAGGCGAAAGTCGTCGCCTTCGAGCTTGAGCTCCTGAATGTCGCTGTCGCCAAGCAGGCTGATCAGCTCGCGCAGCTGTTGATGATCGAGTTGCATGGCAATCAGTTCTCCCGGCCGAGGTAGCTGTCGGTGCGGGTATCGATCTTGATCTTCTCGCCGATCGACAGGAACAGGGGCACCATCACCTGAGCACCGGTCTCGACGATGGCCGGCTTGGTACCGCCGGTGGCGGTGTCGCCCTTGACACCTGGGTCAGTCTGGGTGATCTCCAGCACCACGGAGTTTGGCAGTTCCACCTCAAGGGGCTTGCCGTTCCAATAGACGACGTTCACTTCCATGCCCTCCTTGAGGTACTTGCGCTGATCGCCGATCTGCTTGGCGGTCAGGCGGGTCTCCTCGTAGGAGGCCATGTCCATGAAGACGTAGTCGTCGCCCTCCATGTAGGTGTGCTGGAGCACGGCCTTCTCCAGCTGCGCCTGGGGCACTGTCTCGCCAGCCCGGAAGGTTTTCTCAACGACATTGCCGCTCTGGACGGCCTTGAGCTTGGTGCGCACGAAAGCCGATCCCTTGCCGGGCTTCACGTGCAGGAACTCGACGACGCGCCAGACCTGGCCATCGAGCTCAATCGTTGTGCCGGTACGAAAGTCGTTGCTCGAGATCATTCCGGCAGAACGGTTCAGGGCGGATTGTACGGCTGTGCCAGAGTCCGGGCAGAAACAAGGCTGCAGCATGGATCCGGCCCGCTCCGGCGACCGTCACCCCCGCACCACCGGCCGCCGCCGGCCCCTGGCGGGGCTGCTGCTGGCGGGTCTGCTGCTGGCCTTGAGCCTGTTCAGCACGCCGGCCGGTGCCCGGGCGGCCCTGCCACCAGGCAACGCCGTCACCGATCCGGCGGCGATCCTGCGCGATGCCCTGCCGATCGATCAACCCGATCTGCAGGAACTGCAGCACCGCCTGGAGAGCACCAGCGACGACCTGCGCGCCAAGCGCTGGAGCGCCCTGAGCGGCACCGTGCGCCGCAGCCAGACCCTGCTGAACACCCGCCGCGCCCCGATCCTGGCCGGCCTGCCGGCAGCGGAACAGAGCGCGGGTGCCACGCTGCTGGAGCAGCTTGAACAGCAGCTGCAGACCCTGAGCGAATCGGCCGACCGCAGCGACCGCGATGCCTTCCTGGCGGACCGCCGCGCCGCCCTGGACACGGTGGGCGACCTGGAGGCCCTGGTGGTGGGAGATGTGGGCTTCGCGATCCCGGCCCAGTTCGATGCCCTGCCGCGGCTGCTGGGCCGTGCCACCGTTGAGATCGACACCAGCAAAGGACGCCTCACCGCCGTGGTGGACGGCTACAACGCGCCGCTGACGGCCGGCGCCTTCGTGGATCTGGTCCAGAAAGGCTTCTATGACGGCCTGCCCTTCACCCGCGCCGAGGACTTCTACGTGCTCCAGACCGGCGATCCCAAGGGTCCGGAAAGCGGCTATATCGATCCCACGACCAGGAGCGAGCGCACCGTGCCGCTGGAGATCCGCGTGCCCGGCGAAGAGGCACCCTTCTACAACCAGACCTTCGAAGACCTGGGCATGTTCAAGGCCACGCCGGTCCTGCCCTTCGCCACCCTCGGCACCCTCGGCTGGGCTCACTCCGACGAAGCGCTCGACGACGGATCGT
>JBEBCC010000027.1:0-7662 GCA_041158125.1 Cyanobacteriota bacterium | reverse complement strand
GCCAGGTGGTGTCGGCATCGAGTCCGGTGACATGGATGGTGCCGAGATTGGTCACAGCATCGTTGGCCTGTGCACCGGTATCGGAGACCAGCGCAAAGCCGAGAGCGGACGGAGCGGTGGTGTCGATGCGGAAGCTCCGTGAGCTGGGAGCACTGAGGTTGCCGGCGAGATCGCGGGAGACAACGGTGATCGTTTCGGTGCCTTCACCGAAGGATGTTTGGGGATTGGCGACCGTGATGGACCAATCACCCGCGCCGTTGGCGGTGGTGAAGCCTTTGTAGCCGGAGGAACCGGTAATCGCGATCTGGGCATTGGCTTCCGCCGTGCCGGAGATTACCAGGTTGGAGTTTTCAGAGGCGTTGACGACGTTGTCGGCACCGATGGGGGTAATGGTGGGCGCATCGAGAGCTGCGGCATCAATGGTGAAGGCTGTGCTGTTGCTGGTGACAGCGCTGCTGTTGCCGGCCGCATCAGTCTGGCGGACCTGGATGGCACCTTCGGGGTAGACGCCTGGCTCCAGCGTGAAGGTGCTGCCGCTGCCCTGTTGCCACTCACCGTCGCTGCTGGTGCGGTATTCCCAGCTCGCACCGGTCTCAAGTTTGCTGACCTTGATGGTGCCGTTGTTGCTGATCTTGTCAGTGTTGCTGGAGCCGGTGTCGCTGACCAGTGTGAACTGGGGCACAGCCGGACCGGTGGTGTCGACGCTGAAGGAGCGGGAGCTGGGGGTGCTGAGGTTCCCGGCGGCATCGCGGGCGATCACCGTGATGGTTTCGCTGCCCTGCCCGAAGCTGCTGCGCGCATCGGCGATGCTGATCTGCCACTCGTTGTTGGCTCCGGCGGTGGTGGTTGTCTTGTATCCGGAGGCGCTGGTGATGATCACGGTGCTACCCGCTTCCGCCTTGCCGGAGATCTGCAGATCGGCGTACTCGAACGTATTGACGATGTTGTCGGTACCGATCGGGTTGATCGTGGGGGCGTCCGGCCCGCTGGCATCAATGGCGTAGGCGAATCCATTGCTGGCGACGCTGCTGGCATTGCCGGCGGCATCGCGCTGGCGCACCTGGACGGCGTTAACGGCGTAATTGCCTTCCTCGAGGATGAAGCTGTTGCCGCTGCCTTCGTTCCAGGTTTCGCCGTTGTCGGTGCTGTACTCCCAGCTGCCGCCGGCCTCCAACCTGGACACCTTGACGGTGCCGTTGCTGGTGATGCGGTCGAGCTTGCTGCTGCCGGTATCGCTGATCAGTGCAAACAGCGGCGTGGCGGGGCCGGTGGTGTCGACGCTGAAGCTGGTGGAGCTGGGGCTGCTGACGTTGCCGGCGGCATCACGGGCGATGACGGTGATGGTCTCCAGTCCTTCACCGAAGCTGCTGTTGTAGTTGGCGATGCTGATCGTCCAATACCCTTCGCTGTCAACCGTTGTGCTGGTTGTGAAGCCGGAGGTGCTGGTGAGGCTGACGGTGCCACCGGCCTCGGCAACGCCTGAAATGTCCAGACCGTCGTTTTCGGTGCTGTTGACGGTGTTGTCAGCGCCGCCAATGGCGTTGATCCTTGGTGCAGCCGCGGCTGTGGTATCGATCCGGATGGCGCTGGCGTTGAAGCTGGTGCCGCCGCGATTGCCGGCGGCATCGGTCTGCCGCACCTGGATTGTGCCCGTGGCATAGGTCTGATCGGCGGCCGGCAGGATGAAGCTGTTGCCACTGCCGGGTTGCCAGCTTTCGCCACCGTTCAGGCTGTATTCCCAGCTGGCGGTGAGTTCAAGGCCGACCACGCGCATGGCGCCCTCGCGGCTGAGGCCATCTGTGTTGTCGCTACCGGTGTCGGTGAGCAGCACCAGCGTGGGTGCGACCGGAGCCAGGGTGTCGAGATGGATGGTGCGCGAGTTGGAGCTGCTGAGGTTGCCGGCGGCATCGCTGGCGATCGCAGTGATTGTTTGCGCGCCCTGGCCGAAGCTTTCCAGGGCGGCGCTGCTCAACGCAATCGACCAGCTGCCGGTGCTGGCCGTGGTGGCGGTGGCGCTGAAGCCGGCGGCGGCGGTGAGGCGGATGGTGCTGCCGGGTTCGGCGCTGCCGGAGATCACGACACCCTCGCTCTGTTCAGCGGCGTTGATGGTGTTGTCGGCGCCGATGGGATCGATCGTCGGGGTGCTGGGTGCCAGCGTGTCGACGCTGACGGCCGTGAACAGGACGCTGAAGGATCCGCCGGTGAGGGATGCCCCGCTGAAGACGACAGCGCCGGTGCTGGTGTTGGGTGAAGTGGTTGTGTTGATGCGGAAGCCGCCCACACCATTGGTCAGATTGGCGGTGCCATAGGTGACCACAGGCAGAGCGTCGTTGCCGATGCCGAAGTTGCTGCCAGCGGTGCCCTGCCAGGCGCGCAGGCGGATGCTGCTGCTGGCGTTGACCCGGTTGACGCTGGGGTGGGCGAAATCGAAGCTGCCGGTGAAGCGGGTGTTCTGCAGCGCTGAAGCGCGGTTGACGACCTGCCAGCCGATCAGCACATCGTCCGCGCTGTAGGCGGCAATGAGCAGGTCGGCGCCCTGGCCGGCAACGTTGTTGAGGCCGACGGAATAATCCATCCGGCTGGCGGTGCGGTTGTAGGCACCGGCAGCGGCAACGATCGAGGCAGCGGCGTTCTCAACGGTGAGGAGCGTGTCGCCGAGGCGGACCACGCCGGTGTCGTTCTCGGCACGGATGGCGGCGAGTTGCTCGGCGCTGAGGACATCACCGAGCACGCGGCTGGCGAACAGCTGGCCCTCATCGCCGGCGGTGTCGCGGCTGTTGTTAAGAAGCTGATCGAAGTGGTGACCGATTTCCTCCAGCAGGACCCGCCTCAACAGACTGGGATTGCTGTCGTCTCGCAGGAGGTCGGCATTCAGGAACACGGTGGGCTTGCCACTGGCCCCACTGCTGGTGAGGCCGCTGCTCGTCAGCCCGCCTGGGCTGTAGCCCGCCAAGGCGCCGCCGAGGTCGCTGGCCTCCAGCGCGACCACCGACAGGCCCAGATCGGTGCCGTTGATCAGGTGTTGGCGCAGCTCGGCGACGGCCGCGCCGGAGACGCCATAGACCTCGGTGAGCAGAGGCGCGAAGCGCTCTCCCTGGGCCAGCTGCAGCAGGCTGGCCTGCACGTCGCGCAGCGCAGCGCCCAGTACGGGGTTGGCGGTGGTGACAGCGGAGCGGAAGAGAACCACGACGCAGGCTCAGACCAGATATGAGCCGAATCTAAAGCTGCAAAGCCATGCTCTCGTCTGGGTTAATACGGATTGGAGACTGGCGGAAGGTATCCCATTGATCACTTTCGCCCTGCGTTCCGCTTTCCCTGGTCGTTGCGACGCTCCCCCAGCCCCCGGTCTCACGCCATGGCCGTGAGGCCGCCGTGCGATTGCTCGGCTCAGGTCAGCAGCCGCTCCAGGCAGCCCGCCACCGAGCTCACCGCCGCCCGGGCGGTTGCATAGGCCATACGCATCGGTCCAACCAGCGCCACCTGTCCCTCACCGCCATCGCCGCAGCGATAGTTCGCCTGCACCAGGGCGCAGTCGCGCAGGGCCGGTTGGGGGTGCTCCCGGCCAATCCAGACCCCGCCCAGCCTCTGTTCGGCGCTGCCATCGCGCAACAGCAGCGTCTGCGGTTCCTCCTCCACCAGCTGCAACAGCGGCCGCACGCTCTCGCTGCGCTCAAATTCAGGCTGGCTCAGCAGTCCGCCCAGCCCCATCGCCACCGCGCCATCCGCCGCACCGCCACGACGGGCCTGGGCATGGCTGCACAGCCCCTGCCGCAGCACCTCACCGCTCAGCCGCAGCTGCGGCGGCAGGCTGCTCCAATCCAGCTCGCCGCGCTTCAGCTGGCTGCCAGCCCAGCGCTCCAGGCCTTCGAGCTCAGCCGTTGCCGCCTGCGGCAGGCGCAGGTTCAGGTTGCTCGCTGCAGCTCCCTCTTCCACCAGCAGCACCAGCAGCCGCTCCCCACTCGGCACCAGCCGCAGCGCCCGCAGGATGCCGCTCGGGCGTTGCGGCCGCGTGATCAGGCTGAGCAGTCCTGTCAGGTCTGCCAGGCGCCGCGCCAGATGCAGCAGCAGGTCGTCGAAGGCGGCCCACTGCAGGCTCAATCCCATCAGCTCGCTCTGCAGTTGCACCGCTGCCGCTCCTGGTGGTGGCAGCAGGCAGTTCACATAGTGGCGATAGCCGAGCGGGCTCGGAACCCGGCCGGCCGACGTGTGTGGCTGCAGCAGCAGGCCTCGCTTCTCCAGCGCTCCCATCGCTGATCTCACCGTGGCCGGACTCGCCTGCAAGCCGAAGCGTCGCACCAGCGTGCCGCTGCCCACCGGTTCGGTGGTGTCCACGTAGTGGCGGACCGTGGCCTGCAGCACCTCCTGCTGGCGGCGTGGCAGCGATTGCACGGCGGCGCAGCGGATCGGCCTCAGAACTGATGCTACGGCTCAATAACGGGGAACTGCTGGATCCACCTCCAGGCTCCAGGCCTCGATGCCCCCCTGCAGGTTCCACACCCGCTCAAACGCATGCACCTCCATCAGCCAGCAGGCGAACTGCCAGCTGCGGATCCCGGCATGGCAGAGCACCACCACATCCCGTTCACGGTCGAGCAGTTCATGCACACGCTCCAGCCAGGCCTGGCTCGAGCCCAGCGGCAGATGAATCACCGGCTGCGCCAGGACCGCCAGTTCCAGCTCCAGCGGTTCACGCACATCCACCAGCTGCAACGATTCGCCGGCATCCAGCCGCGCCTTCAGATCCCGCGCCCGCAGTGACAAAGGTGTGGCCATCTCTTCACGCTAGGGGTGTCGCGGATCGTTGCGGTGCTGCCAAACGCCGACCCAGTGGTGAAAGATAGGGCCAGTCATGCATGCGGCCCCATGAAGGCCCGCCCTTTTCTGGCGGCAGTGCTGGCGGCTGCTCTGGTGCTGCTGAGCGCCTCTGCTCTCGTGTGGTGGGGCCTGCTCCAGCGCGGACCGCTTGCCCTGCAGACCCAGCCGCTGCAGCTGCCGCTCGCCGCTCGCTTTGTGCCGCGCACGGCGCCTCTGAGCCTGCACTGGTTGGTGGGGCCGGATCAGCCCGCTGCCTACGCCCGCGCCGTGGCATCGCCCCGCAACCGTCGTGAAGCGGCCGCCGCCCTGGATCGCCTGCGCGATGCCGCCTTCGCTGCCGCCGGCCTCGATTACGCCACTGAGCTGGCCCCCTGGCTCGGTGATCAGACCAGCCTTGCCCTGGTGACACGCCCCGGCGAGGAGGGCATCCCGGGTTGGGTGCTCGCCCTGCGCAGCCGCGACAGCGCCGGCGCCCGTAGTTTCCTGCAGCGCTTCTGGCAGATCCGCAGCCTGGCTGGCACCGACCTGCAGATCACGCGCTACCGCGGCATGGGCCTGATCAGCGGCCGTGGCGCCCTGCTCGGTCAGCAGCCCCAGCCCCTGGCCACCGCTTTGATCAACGACGACCTGGTGCTGATCGCTTCAGGCCGTGGCGTGCTCGAGCAGGCGCTGGATGTTTCGCAGATCGATGAGCTGAATCAGGCCGGTAACCCCACCCTGCAGCAGGCTGTCACCCAGCTTCGCCACGGCGTTGCCCTGCTCACCGCCCGACCTGAAGCGCTGGCCCCCTGGCTGGGGCTGCCGATCGCTGAGCCCGAGGCGCTGACCGATCTTGTGGCCGCGCTGCGGCCCAGCGGCTCCTCCCTGCAGCTGGATGCCCTGGCCCAGCTGCATAGCCCCTTGCCGCCCCTCCCCTCGGCCGGCGCTGATCAGCTGCTGGCGGCCCTGCAGGCTCCCGCCAGCAGCCTGGCGCTGCTCACCAGCCCCGCGGCCATGCTCAACCCCGCCGATCCCCCAGGCGACAACCCCTGGCAGCAGCTGCTGGCCCCCGTGCTCACGCAGGTTCTCGCCGCCGCTGACGGGCCGCTGCCGGCGTTGGTGGCAGCGGCCGATGCCGGCCCCCTGCTCTGGGTGCAGCAGCCTCAGGGCTGGCTGCTCGGTACCGAAGCCGCCAGACCTGCCCTCGATGCCGTGCAGCAGGCTCTGGCTGCCCAGGGCTACAGCACCAGCCCGCTGGTCAGTCGCGGTCGGTCGCTGACGGCTTGGACCCGCCTGCAGTCGCGCCCTGTCAAGGGCAACCCCGATCAGCTTCAGGCCGACCTGGCCGGCGCTCGCGACGGCGCTGGCGCCTGGGCCTGGTGGGGGCAGGGCCTCACCGTGTTGCAGCAGCAGCACGATGGCCATCAGCCGCCCCAGCAGCGCCTCAGCCAGCTGCAGCGCCTGGCCACCCCCCAGGCCCCCTTCCAGTGGGCCCTCGATGGCGGCAGCGCCCGCGATCTGCTCACCGGCTGGAGTCCCTGGCGCCTGCTCACCACGCTCTCCAGCACGCCCCTCAACCCCGTGGTGGAGGGGGCGGCCCTCAGCCTTGAGCCCGATCCGGCGGATCCCCGCCAGCTGCACCTCCAGGCTCAGCTGCAGCTCGGGAGTTGAGCGCCATGGCCTCACGCCGCCGCGAACTGCTGTTGCTGCGCCATGGCATCGCCGAGGCACGCGATGCCGACGCCATGGATCAGGCCGACCAGGCCGATCGGCAGCGCAGTCTCACCGCCGAGGGAGGCGAACGCACCAGCCGTTTGATCCAGCGCCTCGTGGACCTCGATCTCCACTGCGATGTGGTGCTCAGCAGCCCGCTGCGGCGCGCCCGCCAGACGGCGGAGCTGGCGGTGGCCGGTGGCCTGGCCCCCGATCTCGAACTGGCGGCTGGCCTGGCCCCCCTTGCCGATCCGCTGCCGCTGCTGGAGCGCTGGCTCGGGCCGCTGTCGCCGCGCCCGGGTTGGCGACGCCTCGGCCTGGTGGGTCATGAGCCCGATCTCAGCACTCTGGCGGCCCTATTGATCGGGGTGCCGATGGGCCAGGCGCCCCATGCCCTGCAGCTCAAGAAGGCCGGCGTCGCCCTGTTGCAGTGGGGGGCGCCACCGCTGGGCGGGCTGACCGGCACCGCCCGCCTGGCGCTGCTGCTGCCACCCCGGGCCCTGCTCGGCCCCCGCATCGGCAAACCGCCATCCGGTGGCTAGCGGCACCAAAGCAATGCGCCGGGGCGCCTTAGGTTGCGGTCAGACGTTCAGGCCAGCGGATGGCGGTCGAGACCCCCGAAGCAGCCCCAGCCCCTCTCTATCGCCCCGGTCTGGAGGGCGTGCCGGCCACCCAATCGTCGGTGTGCGACATCGACGGCCAGCTGGGTCTGCTCAGCTACCGCGGCTATCGCGTTGATGAGCTGGCGGCCAGCAGCACATTTCTCGAAACCGCCTTCCTGCTGATCTGGGGCGAGCTGCCTGATGCCGAGCAGCTGGCAGCTTTCGAGCACGAGGTGCAGATGCACCGGCGGGTGAGTTTCCGCATCCGCGACATGATGAAGAGCTTCCCCTCGCAGGGCCATCCGATGGATGCCCTGCAGGCCAGTGCTGCCTCGCTGGGTCTCTTCTATTCCCGCCGCGCCCTCGACAACCCGGAATACATCTATTCGGCGGTGATTCGGCTGATCGCCAAGATCCCGACGATGGTGGCGGCCTTCCAGCTGATCCGCAAAGGTCAGGATCCGATCCAGCCCCGCGACGATCTGCCCTATGCCGCCAACTTTCTCTACATGCTCACCGAGCGGGAGCCGGATCCCCTGGCCGCTCGCATCTT
>JBEBCC010000026.1:0-9419 GCA_041158125.1 Cyanobacteriota bacterium | reverse complement strand
GCCGGCGTTCAGGAATTCGCCGCGGGCGTCAGCCTGAGCAACAACCTTGGTGAAGGCGTCGAACATTGATGAGCTCCTGTTCTCGACGTGAGTCGGGGAGAGGGGATGAGGGGGTGTGTGATCCGGACCGCAGCAAAATGCCGAAAGCCGCTCACGGGGGCCAAACCGAGCGAGCAGGCCGAAGTCCGCCTCACCGCTTGGCCCACGTATTGTTGGCCATTCCTATGGCAGCCATCAGCAGCGCTTAACAAACGGTCATTGCATCAGCGAGAACGACTGTGGCGCAAGCCTTCTCAGCCGCCCGAGCACCCGGATGACAGCGCAGCGCCCGAGATCAGCCTGGGGCGACTGACCACACCCCGCCAGCCCAGGGCCAGGGATGGATGGCCCAGCAGAAAGCCCCCCGCCACAGGGGCGAGGGGCCAAGCCAGACCGAACGGGATCGAACGGCTGGAGAGCTCTCAGTTGGCGTCGATACCGCCGCTCACGGAGATCCCGGTGATCTTGCCGCCCATGCGCTGCACCATACGCATCGTCTCATTCATGCGGGTGAAGGGCACGTTCATGACCACGTCAGCAGTGCGCGAGTAGTCGTTGTTGGCCAGACCGGTCACCGTGACAGTGACCTGACGGTCGTTGCTGAAGCTCGTGCCGCGGTTGCCTGCAGATACCTTCATCGGAACGTCGGGGGTAACGGGGAGCGAAGGATCCGGTCAGTTGACCGGTGTGATGCTGGCGATCCGACCGCCTTCGCGATGGATCTGCTGCTGATAATCGAGCAGCTTGTTGAAGGGGATGAAGCGCACGCGGTTGCTGCGCTTATGCAGGCGGTAGTTGCTGAAGCCTGTGATCTCCACGCGGAAGGTGCGGCCCTCTTCACCGGCACCCACGCCTTGACGGGTGACGCCATCCGTGGCCACCTTGCGGAACACGCTGCCCTTGGCGTTGGGGCTCACCACCGGCAGCGGCAGCTCGGCATGAACCGCGGGGTTGAGGCGGGACTGATTCTTGGTGATGTCGCCCTTCACCGAGGCAACAGCACCACGGCTCAGCTGCAGCATGTAAGAGAACTGGAGACCCTGCTGGCCTACCGAGTAGTTCCAGCCATGCAGGTAGGGCACGCCCTCTTCACCGAAGCGCTCTTGATACTCAGCGCTGTCGAGATAGGAATCAATCTCGGCGTCGTAACCCTTCTCCTGAAGGATGGTGAAGTGGTGCAGCATCTCCGCCTTGTTCTGGGGAGCGCGACCGAGCAGATGCTTGAAGTTCAGCTCGATAAAGCGGTAGGGGTTGGTGCTCTCGAAGAACTTCTTGCGATAGAGACCGCTCTTGGCCACCTGACGCACGAACTCACGCACGCTCAGGTAGCCGCGCTTGAACAGCGATTCGGGACCTTCCAGGCGCTCACTCGCCATCACGTACTGGTTGCCCAGCACCTGCTGATAGACGGCACGGATCAGGGCAGCCTTGTCATCGGAGGAACCAGTGGTCCAGTTTTCGTTGACGCGATTGTTGGCGTAACGCTCAATGCCCAGGTAGGCAGCGTTGGCAAGAGTCATGGAGCTTACGGGCGGGCTTGCGGGCCAGTGGGGAGCTGGAGCAGCACCAGCGGCGATGCCGCGCCGGATGGCGACCTGCGCGATTGGTGCCAGAGCCGGATCCTATGGGGGCCGTTTGCCATCCACCCGCGCCTTTCAGAAACGTTACAAAAGTGCGCCCTGGCACCCCCACGCAAGGTCGGTACCATCCGCGCAAACCCACTTGGACACAGGGATGTCTGCTGTCAGAACCGGCGACCTGCAACAGCGACTCAGTGAACAGCTGCAAGCTCTCAGTCAGGTGGGAGAAGCCCTCACCCTGCGCCTGCTGGAGCTTGAAGAGCGCCTGGACGGCCTGGAATCCCAGCTGCGGGACCTGCAGCTCGGTGGACTGGAACCCGCGGAGGAGAACGGGCCGACCCAGGCACTGCTGGCCGCCACCGAGCAGCGCATCGCTCAGCTGGAAGCCCTGCTGAGCGACCATCCTCGCCTGCGGGTACTGCCGGCTGTACCCGAGAGGCTCGGCAGCGAGAACAACCTGGACATGACAACAGGCTCCCCCGAAGAGGAGCCTGAATTGGAGCTGGATCCCTTCCCCCAGGAGGATGAGGAACAGCCCTTCATGGATGAGCTCAGCGCCTGATGGCAGGGGCAGAAAGCAGACGTGCCATGCGAGCGGCGCTGAGCATCAGCCGGCGGCGCCGGTGCTCAGCATCGACCCGGCGGTGGTGAGCAGCAGCCGCAGGATTTCCAGACCGCCGATCGCCGCAAGAGCCAACCAGATGGTCTGAGCGAGCTTGGGGGGTTGACCACCAACCCAGGCGGCGGACATCTGACCGCCGCTGAACTGAGCACCACCGCCGGCAAAGGGGCTGACCGGAGCGCGACGGGCGCTTGCATCGCGCCAGTAAGCGCTGTAGCGGGGGGCCTTCTGGTTGAAGGGGAGCTGGGCGCGGGCGTGGCCGGCCAGAACGCGCGAACGCTGGAAGGGAACCGTTTCGAGGCCGAAGTTCTGCAGGTACTCGGGGGAGGTGAGCAGCGCATCCACCAAGCCTTCGAGCCCCTGATTGGCGATCACGATCGACCAGGCGATGCGCTCCTGATCACCGTGCACATCTCGGCCCAGCACACGGCCAACCACCTGTTCAACCACACGGTAGTTGCTGTTGCAGCGATAGAAGCCTTCGCGGAACTTGCGGGAGAGCAGCAGACCACGCACGAAATCGCGCACAGTGATATCGCCATTACGCAGCTGCATCTCCAGCATCGGCTCACGATCCACCTTGAAGGCGTGGAAGAAGATCTGGCGATAGGCCTGTTCGATCTGCTCCTCGACACTCACCTGGTTGCGGGGGGCCTCATCACCGCCAATGGCGAAGTCATTGACCCGCGCGTTCTGGGTGATGGGGCGGGTGGCAAGCAGCGGCAGTGCCATGGCAAAGGAGGGAAATCGATGGCGAAGTTACGGTTTCCGCGCGGCAGAAGCTGGCCCTAGGCAAAACCACTCACACAGCTTCACCAGAACGTGAAGCTGTGTGAAGTTCGACAACGGTCGATGATGCCCAGCCCGTCGAGGAGCAGTTGAGCAATCGATGGGAGCGCGCTCAGACCGCCAGCCAGTGGGGCGGTAATTCCTGGCTGTAATCATGCGTGCGTTCAAACTCAAACGGCCCAGCCAGCGATCCCCAGAGCTGCTCATGGGTGCTGGGGTCATGACCGCGATCGATCGTGCGCATGCCCCGGGCCGTGAGCTCAAAGCTGCTCACGAGATAGGAGGTGGCACCCTTCCGCTCCACCAGACAGCGGCAGCCGGGCTCCACCTCACCGCTGAATCCGGCCGCGGTCTCGCGCACCACATAGGCACAGCCCTCGAGGGGGCGCAGATCCTCCGCGCGGATTGCCGCGCGCTTGTCCGCATCGTCAACGGCACCCCAGAAGCGCTGCTCCTCGTGGAGCGCCTGGTTGTGAATGATCAGCGCATCAGCGCGCTGTTCGGTCCGCAGAACACGGATGCGATACGGCGCCGCTGGGTTGATCGCATACGACTGCTCCAGCAGCAACGACCCCGGCGCCAGCTGCGGCAGCGGCCGGAACTTCACCAGAATGTGCGCGTACAGCGGCGGATTCTCAAAGGCCTGCTGCTGGTTGCTGAAACCGGCGCTCAGCTGGCGCAGCAGACGGGCGAGGGGGGTGGACATCACCGGAAGCGGGGACGGGCCGGATCCTATGGGCGCAGACCGCGCAACGGATCAGAAGCCCAGCAGACGGATCCGGAAGTCGGCCACCTGATCGGCCATCACCGGCTGGCTGAGCATGAACGGATGATCAGCGCAGGCCTCCAACACCCGGCGACGCTTCTCATCAGGCCCGAGCTCCTGCCAGGACGCACTGCGCTGCAGACGCCGCCAGGCTTCATCAAAGACCATGGCGAAGCTGTCGGCGTTATCAAACAGCTGACCGGGCTTTTCGGGAATCGGCAGAGGCATGAGGCAGAAACCGCCGAGGGCGGGATGAAGACCAGGCACAGCACAACCCGGGCCGCCTCCAGGAGCGAGGCGACTGGTTCACACTGGCACCCCACGGATGCAGAGTGCTGCGGCGTTGACGATGCTGCCGCAACGACGGATCAAGAACCCTGGCAGCAAAGCGCCAGCGGAAACAGACAACAGAACAGCGAACTGGGCAGATTCAATAATTGATGATCAACTTAATAGCTCTATCACGCAAATGCCAGGACCCAGATTTGAACTGGGGACACGGCGATTTTCAATCGCCTGCTCTACCAACTGAGCTATCCCGGCCCGTCGCCTTGGCGACTTGCGGATCTTAGATCATGGCGGGCACCCCCCCGCGGGGTTCGGGCCAAACAGAGCAGCCCCTGCACCGGCCAGCCCGCGTGCTGCAGCAACTCAGCGGCGGCCAGTGCCGTGGCACCGGTGGTGAGGATGTCGTCGACCAACCAGACCGGTGCCCGTCCCCCTGCGGCCGCCTGGCAGGCGAAGGAGCCCCGCTGGTTACCCAGGCGCTGAATGCGATTGAGATGGTGCTGCCCCACCGTGGCGCGGCGGCGCTGCAGGAGATCCGGCACCAGCCGCCGCCCGGAGGCCCTCGCCAATCCAGCCGCCAGCAGCTGGGGCAGCGGATTGGCGGCGCGTTTCCAGCTGGGGATCGGCACGAGCAGACAGCCCGGCGGCAGCGCGCCGGCGCAGCAGCGATGCAGATGAACCGCCAGGGCGGCGATCAGCGAGGGCCGGGGCTTGGGGCGCTGGCTCAACAGCAGCTGACGCAGCGGCCCGGCATAGGAGCCCAGAGCGCACCAGAGCAGCGGCTCATCACCCTGCAGGCCGCCTTCCGGCAACGCCAGATGCGCGCCACAGGGCTGGCAGAGCGGAGCCTCCTCCGACGCGCAGCCCGCGCAGATGGGACAGCGGGGGCTGCTGATCAGGGCGAGACCAGCGCACCACAGGTTGTGCAGCATCGGTGGGGCCTGCGGGAACAGCTGAGCTGAGCATTCCCCGCAGACCAAGGCGCTCAGGCCCGTGGCATGGCGCGCAACATCGCCACCAGGGTGCGATGAGCGTCCTCGCTGTCACTCAGCACATGATCGAACGGCACATCGAGACTGGCGCCGTCCACATCCAGGCGCATCGCCTCAGGAGTCACCGCCAGCATGCGGGCGCTGGTCGGATTGTCGATGCCGCCGTAGTGGCGGGCATAAGCCAGCACCGCCTCGGCGTGGTCGTCATTCATGTGCTTGCAGATCCGGTCGCTCACGGCGGCGGTGAGGGGGTCGGCGGCCATAACGACTGCGGGCGGGGAGAGAGCGCGCTGATTCTGGGGCCTGCCCCTCAGCCAACGGCAAAGCGCTGCCACAGCAACAACCCGAGCCTGACGGCGCTGAAGCTCACATAACCGGCCAACACCACGAAGAGCGCCATGGAGAGCCAGACACGCAGGCGTTCGTTCATGGGGAGATGATGGCAGCCAGGGCCAGTCTGGCCATACCGCGGGCCGCGCTGGCCTGAGGCCGGTTGAGCACCGGCAACCCCAGCAGCCGCTGGCGGATCTGACGCCACTGGGGATTACGGGCACCACCGCCCAGACTCAACACCCGCCGGATCGGTGGCGCCCCCAGCGCCTGCAGGCGTTGCCAGCCATCGCGCTCCATCGCCGCCAGTCCCTCCAGCAGCGCCTGCAGGTAAAGGGCATCGCTGACGGGGCGCGGCTCCAGAATCGGCAGCAGCGCTGGGTCATCCACTGGAAAACGCTCACCCGGACGCGGCAATGGCCGCAGGTTCAGGCCTGTGGAACGGCGCGGATCGATCTGGCGGCTGAGCTCAGACAGCTGCGCATCGGCGAAGAACTGCCGCAGCACTCCGGCACCGGCGTTGGAGGCCCCACCCACCAGCCACTGGCCGGCCAGCCGCTGGCAGCTCACCCCCGCTGCGGCGATCGGCTGCGGCGCGAACTGCTTGAGCGCCAGGGTGGTGCCAAGCACAGCCACCCCATCGCCGGGCTGGGGATCGGCGGCCAGCACGGCGGCGCTGGCATCGGTGCTGCCCGCCACCACCTGGCAATCGGCCGGCAGACCAAGGGTCATGGCGGCGGCCGGCGCCAGGGGGCCGAGTCGATCACCACTGGCACACAGGTGCGGCAGAGCCGAACTCCAGGGTTGGGTGGCGATGGCACCGCACCAACGCCGAGCCTGCGGATCCCAGCCCAGGCGGAGGTTATTGCCCTCCTCGCCCCAATGCCAGTCGTCCAGCAGCCAGCCCATCAGCCAATCGGCCTGATGGCGCAGCAACCAGGGTCCAGCCAGGCCCGCTGCATCGGCAGCGGCCAGCAGGTGCAGGGCGCGGGCCAGGCTGCCGCTGGAACCGGCGGCTGGGGTCTGCGCCGCAGCGGGGCCAACCAGAGCAGCAGCAACGCCCGCCTGCTGTGGACAAGCCTGGTGGTAGGGCAACGCCAGAGCCAGGGGCGCCGGGGCTGGCATGCCATCGGGCCGGCAGAGCAGCAAAGTGCCCGAGGTGCCATCGATGGCGATGGCGGCCACCCGGGCACGCAGCGAAGGATCCACACGGGCGCAGAGGGCGATCAAACCGCTGCGCCAACCCTGCGGGTCTTCGAAGGCGGAGGGATAGGTGGAGCTGATCTCGAATGGCACCCGACCATCGGCCTGCATCAGGGCCAACCGCAGGCCGCTGCTGCCGAGATCGACACCAAGGGCCAGGGGATCAGGCATGACCGCGGAAGCGGCCACGGCCGTGCCCCTGCCATGGCAGGAATGGGGCAGGGGCAGGCAGTTCTGGAGTCGGCCTCAAGCGACGACGCGGGCGGCCGTGGCCTGCTGCAGGCTGGCGGCGATCGCCTCGACGTTCTCCCAGGGCAGATTGAGATCGCTGCGGCCGAAGTGGCCGTAGGCAGCCACGTCCTGGTAGAAGCGACCACCTCGCTGCTGAGGCAGCTGGCGCAGGCCGAAGGTCTCGATGATGGCGCCGGGACGCAGATCGAAGTGCTCCTGCACCAGGGCGGTGAGATCGGCGTTGCTGATGGCACCGGTGCCGAAGCTCTCCACCAGGATGCTCACCGGCTTGGCGACACCGATCGCATAGCTGAGCTGCACTTCCGCCTTGCGGGCCAGGCCAGCGGCCACCAGAGCCTTCGCCACGTAACGGGCTGCGTAGGCGGCGGAGCGATCCACCTTGGTGGGATCCTTGCCAGAGAAGGCGCCACCGCCGTGGCGGGCGTAGCCGCCGTAGGTGTCCACGATGATCTTGCGGCCGGTGAGCCCGGCATCCCCCTGGGGGCCGCCCACCACGAACTTGCCGGTGGGATTCACCAGGAAACGGGTTTCGGCCTGGCTGGGTCTGAGGCTGAGATCAGCAGTGGCGGGCTCCACCACATGGCGCCAGAGATCGGCGGCGATGCGCTCGCGCAGGGCCTTGTCCTCGGAGATACCGTCGATCTCAGCGGTGTGTTGCGTGGAGATCAGGATCGTGTCGATCGCCACGGGCAGATCGTTCTCATAGACGACGCTCACCTGGGTCTTGCCGTCCGGCAGCAGATAACTGAGCGTGCCGTTGTGACGCACCTCTGCCAGACGCCGAGCCAGGCGGTGGGCCAGGCTGATCGGCAGCGGCATCAGTTCCGGCGTTTCAGCGCAGGCGTAGCCGAACATGATGCCCTGATCGCCGGCACCCACCAGATCGAGCGGATCGCCGGCGTGGTCGTCGGCTTCGTCCACCCCCTGGGCGATATCGGGCGACTGCTGATCGAGGGCCACCAGCACCGCACAACTGTTGGCATCGAAGCCGCCGGCACGGGCACCGCTGTAGCCGATCTTCTCGATCACACCGCGCACCAGGGTGTTGAAATCGACCCGGGCGTTGGTGGTGACCTCGCCCGTGATCAGGCACAGGCCGGTGTTCACCACCGTTTCACAGGCCACGCGCGAGGCGGGATCCTGGGCCAGCAGGGCATCGAGCACCGCATCACTCACCTGATCGCAGATCTTGTCGGGATGACCCTCAGTCACCGACTCGGAGGTGAAGACGTAACGGCCGGTGGACCCTGTGGGGCTGCTCATGCCGAGCGAATGGAACGGAGATAGCCCACAACCTTATGTCCGCACCATCAACGCGGATGTGTTCGCCGGCTCATGCGAGGGCGAGCTCGCTCCAGTGGTGCACCAGCGGGTGCGGCTCGGCCAGCGGCGGCGGCACACTCCAGGCGGCGGTGTAGCCGAGGGCCCGCTGGTGGGGAATGCCCGCGGCCACCGCCATGCGCAGATCGCTGTTGGCATCCCCGATCAGGGCACAGCAGTCGGCCTGCACGCCGAGCTCAGCGCAGAGGCCGTGCACGGCGGCGGGATCGGGCTTGCGTGGCCGGTGCTCGGCGCTCCAGATCGCGGCGAAGTAGGGCTCCAGGCCATGGCTGGCCAGGAAGTGCTCGATGCCGGCCACATCGTCGTTACTGATCACGGCGCAGCGCACGCCGGCGGCCTGCAGCTGGTCCAGCCAGCCCCGCAGGCCCTCGGTGGTGCGGCTGGTGCCGCGATCGGGGCCGGCTGCGGCGCGGCGGGCGTCGGCGGCATCGGCCTCGGCGAACACCTGCTCACTCAGAGCCAGGGCCTCCGGCCAGCCGAGTCCCACCTGCACCAGGGCCGTGGCTGTGGCGATCAGGTTGTGGTCGCGGCTGGCCACGGCCGTGATGCCGGCCGGACAGATCACCGCCCCTGCAGGGCTGAGCGGATGCAACCCGTAGGCACGATGCAGCAGATCGGTGAGGGCAGGCCGCAGCGGCGACTCCACCTGATCCAGACAAAGAAAGACCCTGGCCTGGGCCAGGGTCACCAGTTCAGGCTCACTGATGCTGAGGGTGCCGTCCTTATCGAACAGCACCGCATCCACTTCACCGAGCTGAATGCCGCGCAGCAGCAACTGAGCCATGAAGGGATCCTGCTGATCAGTCGAGGGTGACGCCCATGGGCTCCAGGTCCTCGGCCTGCTCCAGCAGCATCTGCTTGTAGCGGGCGGCCATCTCCTCGGCCTTCTCGAACACCTTCTGGGGATCGGTGAGCATGTCGCCCGGCTCCGGCTCAAGGGCCTTGGTGGAGAGGGAGATACGACCACGCTCGGCATCGAGATCAATGATCATCACCTTCATCTGATCATTCACGTTGAGCACCGTGTGGGGCGTCTCAATGTGCTCGTGGCTGATCTCGGAGATGTGCAGCAGGCCGCTGACCCCGCCGATATCGATGAAGGCGCCGTAGGGCTTGATGCCACGGACTGTGCCGATCACCACTTCGCCCACCTCAAGGCGATTCATCTTGCGCTCCACCAAGGCGCGGCGATGGCTGAGCACCAGGCGGTTGCGCTC
>JBEBCC010000025.1:0-14489 GCA_041158125.1 Cyanobacteriota bacterium | reverse complement strand
ATATCTCAGAAATACCCCCAAGGGGATTCGAACCCCTGTCGCCTCCGTGAAAGGGAGGTGTCCTAGGCCTCTAGACGATGGGGGCCTGGGATGCGGATTGCCGTGTGGTTGTTGCCACTTGGCTTGCGGGATCTGGCGTTTGCCGCCCCGCCTCCGATGGAATGAAGTTACGGGTCCGAGGGGCCCTTCGTCAATCAGCCCGCCCCCTGGCCGTCCCACACCGGCACCGTGAAGTGGAAGCAGGCCCCTTCGCCGGGCTCTGAAACCACCCAGATCCGGCCACCGTGCACTTCGGTGATCCGCCTGCAGACCGACAGGCCGACGCCGAAGCCGGATGTGGTGGCGGAGGTCTGCGGTAGACGCACCCGCTCCAGGAAGATGCGCTCCTGTTCGTCGCGGGGGATGCCGGGGCCGGAGTCGCAGACGCTCACCTGCAGCCACTGGCTGGTGCGGTGCAGGATCGTCAGGCTGACCCGGCCGCCCTCTGGCGTGAACTTGAAGGCGTTCTCCAGCAGGTTGAGCAGCACCTGGCGCATGCGCCGCTGATCGGCGAATACGTCCGGCAGATCGGTGGGGATGTCGGTGATCAGCTCCAGGTCGCGGCCCACCCACAGCTTCTCCAGCTCCAGGATCGCCTCGGCCGCCACCGGACCCAGCGCCAGCCGTTGCGGATTGAACAGCGCCTCCCAGCGCGTTGTGCCCACCTCCAGCAGATCCTTGGAGAGCTGTTCGATGTCGTCGAGGCGGCGGCCGAGCACGTCGCGGAAGCGGGTCTGATCGATCTGGCCGAGATTGAGGCTCTGCAGGGCCAGCTTCGAGGCGGTGAGCGGTGTGCGCAGCTCGTGGGCCACCATGCGCAACAGCCGCTCCTGCACCCGCAGGCGCTCGATCAGTGTCTCGTTCTCCTGGCGCAGTACCAGGACCTGGTCTTCCAGCTGCAGCTCGCGCTGGGTGCGGCTGCCGTCGCTCTCGGGTGGACGCAGGCTCATGCCCAGGCCGCTCACCACCTCCAGCTGCTGCCAGCGCGGCAGCCAGCTGCGCAACTGCTGCAGCAGGGTGTTGCCGGCGAACACCTGCCGCGGTGTCGGTTCCAGTTTGATCAGGGCCGGTGTCGCCACCAGCCGGTGCAGTTCCAGCAGTTCGGGCCGCTGAGCAGGGTCGGCCACATCGAGGCTGACCTCGAAGCCGAAGTCCTCGCTTTCCAGAAACGTCACCAGGCCCCGCAGATCCGGCGTGGCGCGGTGGTGAGGAGCTGCGATCAGCAGCAGTTTCAGCAGCCGCCGCTGCGGGGAGTCCGCAGGGGGGCGCAGGGGAGCAAGCAGAGCATCCCTCCGCAACAGGGCCTCGCCTGTGGGCAGTCCGAGGCCGCCCGCCGGCGCTGCGGGTGGCGAACCGGCTTGAGGACTGGCTTGAGATTCAGTGGGGTTGGGTTCCCCTGCGGCGTGCACCGGCGCGGCGGATCCTGGGAAAGACGTGCCGACACGTTATGAGTTCTGGCCGGACCCGTCGACCGCCGCTATGACGTCTGTGATGACTCGTTGTTCCGGGGCACCGTCGTGGCTCACCTCCAGGATCTGGTGACGCGCGTGCCGCCTGTGGCGTCCGCGCCCGGTGCTTCCGGTCGCAGTCGGATCAGGCTGGACACCAGCATCCGCCGGTGGTTCAACCGCAACCTCGGCCTCTGGCGTTCACGCCGGCAGTATTTCTTCCCGGACGATGAGGTGCTGCGGGTTGACATGCTGCTGCGGGTCGAGACCTTTGAAGACCAGGCGGAGTCTGAGCCTCGTTATCGCTTCACCTGGTGGCCGGAGAAGGAGTACGACTTCTTCACGATCAAGCCCCGCTACGTGCGCGAGGGCACCATGGATGCCTACCTGTGCGGCCATCAGCTGCGTCGCAACCGCGGTTATCTCTGCGGTTCGCCCACCAAGAGCCAGATCCGCCAGGTGGATGAGCATGAGGTGGTGTTCGAGTCCCACTATCTGCAGTGGGACATCCTTGAGCACATCCGCCTGGTCAGCCAGGACCAGTTCCGGGCTCGTTCGATCTATTCCTGGTGCGACGGTAATCTCGAACTGGTGGAGATGCACCATGAGATCCGGCTGGAGGGTGCCGGGCGGCCGTTGCCGGCGGAAGGCTGATGCCCCGGCGGAAGGCTGTTTGCGGCGGATGGCTGTTTGCGGCGGATGGCTGTTTGCGGCGGAAGGCTGTTTCCGGCGGAAGGCTGTTGCCGGCCTGAATGGCGCGGCCTGCCGGCGTCATTGAAGCGCCTGCGATGCGGCCTCACCAGCGCCGATCCCTAGCGTTGCTGCGCGCCAGGATGTTCTGCAGCAGGATTGGGTCGATCCCTTCCCACCTCTCCGTGCGCGTGCTCTTCAATCGCTGCGGCCTGTTGCTGCTGCCTCTGGCTCTGTGCATCGCGGCCGGCCCGGCAGTGGCAGCACCAGCCACCGAAGCGGAGATGTCCCTTTACACCCGGATTGCCGCTCTCAACGTTTGCATCGCCCGCACCGCCGGGGTCGACTTTGACAAAGCCGTGGTGGTGGCTGGCGAGACGATCGCCCAGGTGATTCAGGGGCAGAACGGCGGTGCGATCGCCAAGGTCGGTTCGAAGGCTCTGCCGCTCGATGCGCTGCGGCAGGGCTCGATCAATTCGGCGGTCCTGGCTGCCGTTCAGATCTGTCCCGATGAGGTGCCGGCCGATGTCCGCGCCAAGGTGGATGCCGTGCTTCAGGGGGTCAAGGGCGATGCTGGCACCGCCCCGCCCACTGCTCCCGGTCGCGCCCCGGCAGTGCCGGCTGCCAGGCCCACCAACCCGGCGCCCAAGCCGCAGACCACTCCGGCAGCACCGGCCACCAAGCCCGCCACGTCGGCGACTCCAGCCGCAAAGCCCTAGGGCTGGACTCCAGGATGGGGGGATCTGGGTTGTGATGCCCGCCCCCATGACCACCGTTCGCCTCGCCGATTACCGTCCGGCTCCCTTCCTGATTCACGACACGGCGTTGACGCTGCGCCTGTTTGCGGATCAGACCCTGGTGGAGGCTCAGCTGGACCTCAGCCCCAATCCGGCGGCTGAAGCCGGGCCGCTCGAGTTGCGGGGGGAGGAGATGGAGCTGCTGGAGCTTCAGGTTGATGGGGAGCCGCTGCCGGCGGCGGCGTGGCGCGAGGAGCCCGGGCTGTTGATCCTGCTGCAGCCGCCGACCCGGCCTTTCCAGCTGCGGACGCTGGTGCGTCTTCATCCCGAGCGCAACACCAGCCTGGAGGGGCTGTACGTGAGTGGCGGCCTGTTCACCACCCAGTGCGAGGCCGAGGGCTTCCGTCGCATCACCCCCCATCCCGACCGTCCCGATCTGCTCAGCCGCTACCGCGTGCGCATCGAGGCGGATCAGGCCACCTGCCCGGTGCTGCTCAGCAACGGCAACTGCGTGGAGAGTGGCGAACTTCCAGCCGCCCCGAATGCCGAGGCTGCTGAGCCCACCCCACGTCATTACGCCGTCTGGCACGACCCTTTCCCGAAGCCGTCCTATCTGTTTGCCCTGGTGGCCGGCCGTCTGGAGGAGGTGCGCGATCAGTTCACCACCGCCAGTGGCCGCACAGTGGCCCTGCGCATCCATGTGGAACCGGGTGATCGGCCGTACACCGCCCACGCGATGGCGTCGTTGAAGCGCTCGATGCTCTGGGATGAGCAGCGCTACGGTCTGGAGTACGACCTCGCTGAATTCAATATCGTTGCCGTGCGCCATTTCAACATGGGCGCGATGGAGAACAAGAGCCTGAACATCTTTAACTCCAAGCTGGTGCTGGCTGATGCCGAAACCGCCACCGATGCTGAGCTGGAGCGGATCGAGAGCGTGATTGGTCATGAATACTTCCACAACTGGACCGGTAACCGCATCACCTGCCGCGACTGGTTCCAGCTGTCGCTCAAGGAAGGCCTCACGGTGTTCCGCGATGCCTGTTTTACTGCTGATCTGCATTCACCCGTGGTGAAGCGGATCGAGGATGTGTCGATGCTGCGTAACACTCAGTTCCGAGAGGATGCTGGGCCAACGGCGCATCCGATCCAGCCGGATCACTATCAGGCGATTGATAATTTCTACACTACGACCATTTACGAGAAGGGCTCCGAGGTGATTCGTGCCCTGCACACCCTCCTCGGCGAAGCGGTGTTCATGCGCGGCATGGCGTTGTATGTGCAGCGCCATGACGGCACCGCCGCCACCTGCGATGACTTCGTGCAGGCGATGCAGGATGCCGCCGAGCAGGCCTGGGCGGCGGGGAGCCCGATGCCGCGTTTCGATTTTGCTCAGTTCCGGCGCTGGTATCACCAGGCCGGCACTCCCGTCCTCACCGTGGTCCGTCACTGGGATGCTGATGCTGGCGCGCTGATGTTGACGGTGCGGCAGCAGACGCCCCCCTCCCCGGGGCAGCAGGATCCTCAGCCCCTGGTGATCCCGCTGCGGATTGGGCTGGTCGGCCAGGCCGGTGACCCGCTGCTGCCCCGCCTGGCGGACGAGAGCTGCCATGAGGCCGAGGTCGCCAGCCGCCGCCTCGATCGCCACTGGGGGCAGGAAAGTCGCCTGCTGGTGATCGATCGCCCTGAACAGACGTTCCGCCTGGAGGGCCTGGAGCCCCACAGTCACCCGCCGGCTCTATCCCTGCTGCGCGGCTTCTCGGCCCCGGTGCGGCTGGAGATCGATCGCTCCCTCGGCGAGTTGCTGCACCTGCTGGCCTGCGACAGCGATCCCTTTGCCCGCTGGGATGCCGGCCAGACCCTGCTGCGCCGCGCTGTCTTGCAGCGCGCTGCCGGCTGCGCCGATGACGAGCTGGAGGAGGGGCTGGTGGCGTCGTTTGAGCGCATCCTGGCGGAAGGTGACCTTTGCGATGCCAATCGCAGCGCTCTGCTGGCCCTGCCAGGTCTGGCCGAACTGGAGGATGCTGCCCTGGCCGAGAACGGCTGCTGTGATCCGCCGGCCTTGTATCGGGCGCTGCGCGAACTGCAGGTTCGCTTCGGCACCGCCCTGGAGCAGTCCTTGGAGCAGAGCCTGGAGCGTTGTCGTCCCGGCTGGCTGCTGGCCTGGCCCGCTGGGGTCGGAGATCGGCTGCTTACCGCCACCGCCTGGGTGCTGCGCGTTGCCGCCGGTGATCTGGGGGCCCGCGCCGAAGCCGCCGCCGCCGTGCACGGCCCTTCGATGACCCTGGCTCGCGCCGGCCTGCGGGCTCTGCATGGCCAGGACTGCCCCGAGCGCACGGCTGCGTTGGCGGCTTTCCACGACCGTTGGCAGGACCGCCCGGTGATCCTGGATGCCTGGTTCAGCCTGGAGGCCTCCACTCCCTTTGGCGATGGCATCGCCCGGATGGAGCGGTTGATGGGCCACCCGCGCTTCGATGCTGCCGCTCCCAACACCCTGCGCGCCGTGTTGGGCGGTTTCGCCGCCAGCACACCCCAGTTCCATGCCGAAGACGGCAGTGGCTATCGCTTTGTGGCGGCGCAGATCGCTGATCTCGACCAGCGCAATCCGATCACCGCCTCGCGGATGGCCAAGCTGTTCAGCCGCTGGCAGAGCTACGGCCCTGAGCGCAGCCAGCGCATGCGCGAGGCCCTGGAGCAGCTTGCTGCTGCACCGCTCTCCGCCAACAGCCGTGAGGTGGTGAGCCAGTGCCTGGGCCAGGACTGAAACCTGTGGTTCCCTCTGCAGTTCCGGGGCTGGAGCGGCCTCAGCGGACCTGGTTCTCAGGCATCGGGTTCAGCGGTGCTGGGTTGAGCGGGGCCAGGCTGCGGTGGAGCTGGCTGAAGGCGTTCCGCCGGGCTTCGGTTCCCTCCGGACCGGCGTGCAGCCCCCACAGGCCCTCCCAGTAGAAGTAGATGACCCCATGACCGCGCTGACTCGCCAGCCGCACCTTTTCGGCCAAGGTGGGCATCCCCGTCGTGCGGCCGCCGAAGCCGGAGAGGATGCCGATCTCCACCGGGATGCCCCAGCTGCTGGCTTTCACCAGCGCCGGTTGCCGCAGATCGCGGGCGAAGCCCTGCACGGAGTAGGCGTAGTTCTGCACCACCAGTTCATCGATCAGGTTGCCGAGAGCCCAGAGCTCCCAGTCCTGCAGCCAGTGGTTGTAGGCGAAGCGGAACGGCCCTGGTGAGAGGCTCACGTAGGCACGTCCTCTGCCACTGCTGTTCAGCATCCGCCGCAGCTCCCGCAGCAGCCCCGTGAGCTGGTGGCGCCGCCAGGTCATCCAGGCCCGATCGGTGTGGTCGGCGGGGGGCTCACGGCCGGTGCTCTGCTGATACAGGGCCCGGGTGTAGGGGTCGTAGCCCAGTTCCACCGGCCAGGCGAAGTGGTCGTCGAGCTGGATGCCATCCACCTTGCAGCGCTGCACGATCTCACTGATCAGGCCGAGAAAGCGCTGGCGCACCTCAGGGTGCGCCGGATTCAGGAACACCATCGGCTTGCCGTGCAGCTCGATCGTGCTGCTGCCGTCCCGTTTCTGCAGCACCCACTCCGGGTTCTGCTGCACCACCGCCGCCGTGGCCGGTTCCATCAGCCCGTATTCAAACCAGGGGATCACCTGCAGTCCGCGGCGATGGGCCTGTTCGCTCAGGCGGCAGATGGGGTCGTGGTTGCCGCCGGTCTGGGCCAGAGCCGGTTCGATCGGGGCCCAGCGGCTGCGGTGGAAGGTGCTGCCGCGGCTCCAGACGTTCGGGTAGAGCGTGTTGAACCCGGCCGTCGCCAGTTCGGCCACAGCCCGGTCGATCCGGCTGGGGTCGTAGTAGAGGGGGCTGGGGCTGTTGGTGAGCCAAACGCCGAGGCGGCGTGGTGCCGGGCCTGGAACGGCGGCCTTCAGGGGCACTGGCGTTGCAGCCAGCTGCAGGCCGAGTGCCAACAGCAGCGGCAGGGCGCGTCGCAGACGCGCGTGCAGCGGAGCCGGGTGTGTCAGAGCTCTGGCCGCAGGCGGTTCAGGTCATGGCTGCAGCTGGCCGCGTTGTTCTTCATCGGAACATCGAGCTCACCGAGCTCTCCTCATGGATGCGCCAGATCGCTTCGCCGAGCATGTTGGCGACCGACAGCACCTGCAGCTGCGGGAAGCGGCGCTCCTCACCGAGCGGGATCGAGTTGGTCACGATCACCTCTTCAAACAGACCCCGCGTTGATAGCCGCTCCACGGCCGGCGGTGAGAACACGGCGTGGGTGGCGCAGGCCAGCACCCGGGTGGCACCTCGCTCGCGCAGCAGGCGGGCTCCGGCGCAGATCGTGCCGCCGGTGTCAATCATGTCGTCGATCAGGATCGCCGTCCTGCCGGCCACATCACCGATCACGGTGAGGCTTTCGGCCACGTTGTGACCCGAGCGGCGCTTGTCGATGATCGCCAGGGGGGCGTCGTTCATCTGCTTGGCGAAGGCCCGTGCCCGCGCCACGCCGCCCACATCAGGCGACACCACCACCACATCGCCGAAGTCGCGGCCGGCCAGATAGTCCACCAGCACCGGCGAGCCGTAGATGTGATCGCAGGGGATGTCGAAGTAGCCCTGGATCTGGGCCGAGTGCAGGTCCATCGCCAGTACGCGGTCCACGCCGCTCTTGGCCAGCAGGTTGGCCACCAGCTTGGCGGTGATCGATTCGCGGCCGGCGGTCTTGCGGTCGGCGCGGGCATAGCCGTAGTAGGGGATCACGGCGGTGATCTGCCGGGCCGAGGCGCGTTTGCAGGCATCCACCATGATCAGCAGCTCCATCAGGTGATCGTTCACCGGAGCGCAGGTGGGCTGGATCAGGAACACGTCGCAACCGCGGATCGATTCCTGGATCTGGATGTAGAGCTCGCCATCGGCGAAGCGCTTGATCACCCGCGGGCCGTCCGGCACGCCGAGGTAGGCACCGATCTCGCGGGCCAGGGCCTGGTTGGCTGTGCCGCTGAACAGCCGTAGCCGGCGGGTGTCATGGCCGACACTGGCCTGCTCGACCCGTTCTGCGGTCAGGAAACTGGTCACGGCGGCCGGGAGCGTGATCGCTGAGACCCGATCGTAGAAGCCGCCCGGTTGCGAGGCCGCTCCGATGATGAACAGTGCAGTCCCCTGCTCCACCGGCGGATTGGTGTTGGTGGCCCCCGGCGGCCTGGACGCGCCGGCCCTGGCGCCGGCCCTGGCGCTCCTGGCGGCTTTGCTGACCCTGCGGCATCTGGACTGCACCTGCAAGCCGGCGGATGATCCTGCGCTTCGTCTCCGCGCCCTTGCGGCAGAGCCCCCAGGTTGGCTGCTGCCCCTGGGCCTGGATCCGGGCCAGGAGCTTGAAGGGTCCGGCTGCTGGGCCGATGCCCTGGCGGCCTGGCGGCAACCCGTCGTGTTGCTCGTGCCTGCCGCCGCGGTCGGTCTGCCCGCCGGCGCTGCCCGTGCCTATGGCGCTCTGCTGCAGCAGGCCCGTGTTCCCGTGCTCGGCCTGGTGCAGGTCGGTGGTGACGCGGCACCCCCACGAGGGGATGGGTTGCCCTGGCTGGGCTGGTTGGCAGCGCAGGTGGCCGACGCCGAGCTGGTGGATCAGTTCCACCAAGCGCTGCGACTGCGGCTCCTGTGCCGTTGGCGGGCCCTCAGCGTGGCCAGGCCTGATCAACAGCGTTCGGATCCAGCTGGCGCAGTCGATCCCCCGGCTTGATCGGTGGTCTGAGGGCCAGCGTGCGGAAACGCACCGGTTCGCTGCGCTGCAGCGTCGCCGCCAACAGGCTGAGGGCCTCGCTCTGGGTCAGGTTGGTGTCCACCTGATCCTGAAGCTGGCGCAGCAGATCCGGCAGCTGGCTGAGTTGGCGATGCTGGCTCATCTGGCGCAGGATGCTTTCGATCGCCATCTGCTGACGATCGCGTCGCCCCTGCTCGCCCCGGTCGCGGTCGCGGAAGCGCAGCAACTGTTCCACCTGGCTGCCGTTGAGCTGTTGCAGGCCCCCGTCAAGGGCGATCCGGTAGTTCTGGGCCTTGTCCTGGTAGCGCATGCTGCGCTCGGGCGCGATTTCCAGTTGGCCCAGGTCGTCCACCAGCTGGCGCAGGGCGCGGCGGGGCAGCACGAGATAGCGCTCCGGTTGTCCCTTCGGCAGATTCAGCAACTCTGCGCTCACGCCTGCCACCAGGGCCGGCCCGCCGCGTCGGTAGAGGCTGCCCAGTGCCACCGGTTCACGGTCGCCTGGCAGCTGCACCGCCGCTTCCACCGGCAGGCTGAGTACCTGCAGAGGCCTCTCTGGATCCACACGCACCAGCACCAGGGCATCGCTGTTGGCGGGGCCAGCAGGCGCCGCGTCATTGCGAGCATTGCCGCGCCGATCGGCGTCGGAGCCGATCAGCAGCACGGTGATCGCACGGCTGGGAACCTCCGCCAGCCCGGCGGCTGTCGGCGGCTCTTCCTGCTTCACAGCCCGGTCTCCCTCCGGCCAGGCCAGGTTCAGCAGCATTAGTCCGGCAGCGACACCGCAGCCCGCAGCCAGCAGGCGCAGAATCAGCAGCTTGCGCCGCCGTCGCTGAGCAGGGATCCCATTCCCGCGTCTGGACGCCATGCCGGCCTGGCGGTGAACGTTTGACCCACTCTGGCGCAGGCTGGCCCCTTGGCCGGCTCCGGGGTGGCCATGGCCGATAGGTTGTTGCTTCAGCCTTGGCCCATGCCGGTGCTTGCCGCATCGGTGCATCGGCTGGCCAATCCGCCCCTCTCAGCTGCATTGACTTCCGCCGCTTCCGCCTCTGCCGCTTCCGCCGCCGCCGGATCGCCCGCCGCTGCACCAGCGGCCCATGAGCGGGCCCGTCCCCTGGCCAAGGGCAGCGTTTACCCGGCCAAGGATCTCTGCAGTCAGTGCGGACTCTGCGACAGCCGCTGGGTTGCTTATGTGAAAGACAGCTGCGCCTTTCTCCATCAGCGCTTTGAGGCGATGGAAACCGCCGCCCACGGCCGCAGCCGTGACCTCGACAACGAGGACGAGCTCTACTTCGGTGTGCAGCAGCGCATGGTCACCGCCCGCCTGCGCCAGCCCATCGCCGGCGCCCAGTGGACCGGGATCGTCAGTCGCCTGGGGGTGCGCGCTCTGGAAACCGGCCTGGTGGATGCGGTGCTGTGCGTCGGGCAGAGCGACGCGGATCGCTTCACGCCGGTGCCGCGGCTGGCCCGCACGCCGGAGGACGTGCTCAGCGCCCGCGTCAATAAACCAACCCTCTCACCCAACCTTGAGGTGCTGGAGCAGCTGCCTGGCAGTGGTATCCGGCGGCTGCTGGCCATCGGTGTTGGCTGCCAGATCCAGGCCCTGCGCGCCGTTCAGCCCACGCTGCCGCTCGATGAGCTCTACGTGCTCGGTCTGCCCTGTGTCGACAACGTCTCGCGCCAGGGTCTGCAGACCTTCCTTGAGAGCACCGTCAGCTCGCCGGAGACCGTGGTGCACTACGAGTTCATGCAGGACTTCCGCATCCACTTCCGCCACAGCGATGGCCGTGAGGAGACCGTGCCCTTCTTCGGCCTCGATACGCCCAGGCTCAAGGATGTGTTCGCACCGAGCTGCCTGAGTTGCTTTGATTACACCAACGCTGGTGCCGACCTGGTGGTTGGCTACATGGGAGCGACGTTCGGGCGCCAGTGGCTCACGGTGCGTAACCCCAGGGGTCAGCAGTTGCTTGATCTGGTGGAGGACGAGCTGGATCTGGCGCCGGTCACCAGCCGCGGGCAGCGCCAGGCCGCTGTGCAGCAGGGCATCGAGGCCTACGACAAGGCCGTGAAACTGCCGCTCTGGCTCGCTGATCTGATCGGTTTCTTCGTGCAGCGCTTTGGACCTCAGGGCCTGGAGTACGGCCGTTTTTCGATCGATTCTCACTTCACTCGCAACGCACTGTGGCTGCGCCGCAACCATCCGGAGAAGGTTGAGGCCCACATCCCCGCCTTCGCCAAGCGGATCATCAGCCGCTATCGGCTGCCGCAGCGATGAGACGTACCGGCGTTCTGCTGCACCCCACGGCCCTGCCGGGAACACCGGCCTGCGGCAGCCTCGGCCGGGCTGCCCACGCCTGGGTTGATGCCCTGGCCGACCACGGCATCGGCGCCTGGCAATTGTTGCCGCTGGCTCCCACCGATGGCACCGGCTCGCCCTACAGCTCCCCCAGCGGCTTCGCCCTCAACCCCTGGCTGCTGGACGCCGATCAGCTGGTGGCCGATGGTCTGCTTGAGGCGGCCGATCTGCAGGCCCTGCCGGCCGCTGCTGATCCAGTCCGCTTCGACGCGGCTCTGGCTGAGCGCCGCGCCGAAGCGCTCGCTGAGGCTCTGCAGCGCCGCTCCCCTCACTGGTCGGATCCACTGCAGCGCGATCTGGCCCAGTGGCGTGCCCGCCAAAGTTTCTGGTTGCCGGATCATTGCCGCTTCATGGTGCTGCGCCGCTTGTATGGGCAGCTCCCCTGGTGGCGCTGGCCCTTGGCGTTCGCCCGCCGCGACCGCGCCGCCCTGGCCGGGTTGGATCGCGACCATGCCGCTGAGCTGGAGCGGGAAATGCTGCTGCAGTGGCAGCTGCAGCAGCAGTGGCAGCAGCTTCTGGAGCGCGCCCGTAGCCGCGGGGTCGAGGTGGTCGGCGATCTGCCCTTCTATGTCGCCCACGACAGCGCCGATGTCTGGAGCCGTCGCCGCCTGTTTTCCGTGCGGGGCGATGGTCGGCTCACCCTCCAGAGCGGTGTGCCTCCTGATTACTTCTCCGCCACCGGTCAGCTCTGGGGGACGCCGGTGTATCGCTGGTTTCTGCATCGTTTCACCCGGTTCCACTGGTGGATGCGCCGCTTGGAGCGCCAGCTCGAATTTGTTGACCTGCTGCGCCTTGATCATTTCCGCGCCCTGGAGGCTGCCTGGTGCGTGCCGGGCGGCGACACCACAGCGCAGGCCGGCACCTGGCGCCACTCCCCCGGTGAGGCTCTGCTGCGTCGCCTGCAGGCCGTGCATGGCGGCCGCCATCTGCCCCTGATCGCGGAGGATCTGGGCGTGATCACGCCGGCTGTGGAGGCCCTGCGCGATCGCTATGCCCTGCCCGGGATGAAGATCCTGCAGTTCGCCTTTGATGGCAACCCAGACAATCCCTATCTGCCGGAAAACTACCTGGGTGATCACTGGGTTGTTTACACCGGCACCCACGACAACGCCACCTGCATCGGTTGGTGGAACAGCCTCAGCGCCGAGGAACGAGGCCGGGTCGAGGCCCGCCTGGGGGCTTCTGTGCAGGCTCCGGGTTGGCAGTTGCTGGAGCTGGCCCTGGCCTCAAAGGCCGATCTGGCGGTTGTGCCGCTCCAGGATCTGCTCTGCCTCGGGGATGAGGCGCGCTTCAACAGCCCTGGCACCACCGAGGGCAACTGGAGCTGGCGTCTCAGCGGCGATCTGGAGATGATTGCCGGACCGCTGCAGGGCCTTGGGGAGATGGCGTGCCGTTACGGCAGGCGGTAGCGACCCGGCTGCTGCGGCAGTCCGGGCAGTGCTGTGCCGTTCCAGAGCACGGCGTCTGCGGCGGGAGCCGGTGTGATCGAGAGCTGCAGCGGTGTGCGCAACTCAAGCGCCAGCTCCCCTTGCGCGCCCCGCAGCTCGGTGCGTGCTCCTCCTGAGCTGCTCAGGTTCACCTGGCTTGGCTGGTTCAGGGTCAGCAGCAGCACGCCAGGGCTGCCGTTGCGGCTCAATGCTGCGGCAGGGCTGCGCTCCAGAGCTGCCTTGGCGATTCCACGTCGGGCCAGCTGCAGCGGCCGCAGCTCTGGATGCAGGCGCAGCAGGGTCTGGTCGGGGGTGGCGGGACGGTTCTGCTGCGCCGGCGTCAGCGGCGCGATTGGCCGCAGCGTCAGTAGATTGGCGGCCGCCAGGCGATGCTGCTGCAGGTTGATCGCATAGATCAGACCCAGCATCAAGCCCCCATAGAGCAGCGTGCCTTGCCAGCTGCTGAACACATCGATCGAACCCGGCGTGAAGCGCCGCAGCAGCCCGGATCGGCTTTGGCCCATGCCGGCGGCGGCTTCCTGAGGCGGGAGGGCCACATCCAGGCTGCCGCTGGGAAGCTGTAGCCGCTGCTCGATCAGCGGCAGCATCGTGCGCAGGTAGGTGGCTTCCGGCAGTCGGTCGCGCCAGCCGCGCTCCAGGGCTTCCAGCACCGGCGTGCTGATCCGGGTGTCCAGGGCCAGCTGGCGCAGGCTGAGGTTCTGGCTCTCCCGGCTGTCCCGAAGGCGACGTCCGCAGTCGACCAGGGGATCCTGCGCCGTGGCAGCGGTGGTCAGGCCTGCGCCGCCGCGCCCGCTGCGCCAGAGTCGCCAGCGCGCCAGGCTGGAGAGTGTCGGGACGAACCGGGCGATCAAGGTTTGGGGGTCTGATCGGGCCATTCTCGGCGATTGAGCCGGCGCCAGCGCCCCTCCGGCAGCTCCCCCAGCTGGATCGGGCCGATGGCCACGCGTTGCAGGTCGCGAACGGGGTGGCCCAGGCGTTCGGCTGTGCGTCGGATCTGGCGGTTACGCCCCTCCCGCATCACCAGCTCCAGCAGGGTGGCGTCGTGCCGTTGCGCCAGGCGTTGCAGCTCCACCGGCAGCCCATCACGGCCATCCAGGGGCACGCCGCGGGCCCACTGCTCCAGGGTGCTGGCTTCGGGGTGGCCAGCCACCCAGACTCTGTAGGTCTTGCGGTGTTCGTAGCGCGGATGGGTGAGACGCAGCGTCAGGGCGCCGTCGTTGCTGAGCAGCAGGGCGCCGCGGCTGTCGGCATCGAGGCGGCCCACCGGGTGCAGGCCCCGGCCCCGCGCTAGTTCCGGTGGCAGCAGATCGAGCACGATCGGACGGCCCGCCGGGTCGTGGCAGCTGCTGAGCACCCCGGGGGGTTTGTTGAGGAGCAGCAGCAGCGGTTCGGCCGCTGGGCGCAGGGGCTGGCCGTCGAGGTGGATGGCATCGCGCTCGGGATCGGCCTTGTCGCCAATGCGGGCCACGCGGCCGTTGAGCTCAACCCGGCCAGCCCGCAGCAGCTCTTCGGCGCGGCGGCGGGAGCAGAGGCCTGCCGCCGCCATCAGCTTCTGCAGGCGCTCTGCAGCCATGGGCTCGCTGCTGCGATTGATTCGGATTCTGGCGAGCGGCCGCACCGGGGGAAACCTGAAAAAAGATGGTAGGTTTACGAAACACAAAGGTTTCGTAACTCGCCGGCGCCATGCCCTCGCTGCCCGTGATCCGCTCCGACCGCGATGCCGCGGCCCTGGTGGGCGGCACCGATCTGGTGCGCTCCTACCTGCGCGACATCGGTCGTGTGCCGTTGCTGAGCCACGAGCAGGAGATCACGCTCGGCCGCCAGGTGCAGGAGCTGATGACCCTGGAAGAGCTGCGCGAGGAGTTGCGTCTGCGCGCCGGCGGCGAAGACCCTGATGAAATCCGGCTGGCGGAAGCGGCCGGTCTGACGCCGCAGCTGCTGCGCAGGCGGTTGCGGGCGGGCCAGCGGGCGAAGGAGCGGATGGTGTCGGCGAACCTGCGGCTGGTGGTGAGCGTGGCGAAGAAG
>JBEBCC010000024.1:0-4974 GCA_041158125.1 Cyanobacteriota bacterium | reverse complement strand
ATCTGGGGTGAGCAGGGCCAGGCGTTCGCCGACGCCTGCCGCAAGGGCTCAAAGGTTCACGTGATCGGCCGTGTGAAGACCGATCGCTGGACGAACAGGACCACGGGCGAAAAGCAGATGATGCTCTGCTGCCGTGTGGAGCAGTGGAAGCTGATGCCCGCTGCCGGCGCTGGGCAGGCCCCGGCTCCGGCAGCTCCTGCAGCGGCTGCACCTGCGGTGGCCCCGGCACCAACAGCGGCGCAGCCCGCGCACCTGGCCGCGGCCGGCTGGTCTGGGCCAGCGCAGGGCGCTACCACCGCCAACGACATCCCGTTCTGAGGCTGGTGATCGCACCTGAGTTCCTGGCGTCGCTTCGGCGGCGCCGGCGGCCTGAGATGGTGCTCCTGCTGGTGCAACTGGAGCAGGTCTGCCCCGGATGGTGGGTGGACCTGTCCACGTTGGCGGAGCAGCTGGGCACCGATCGCGCCACGATCACTCGCAGCTTGGCGCAGCTGGAGCGCCTGGATCTGATCCGGCGCTACAGCCTGTCCAACAGTGGCGGGACGTGGCTGTGGTGGGTGAAGCGGGATGAGGATGACCGGCCGCGGCCGGAGGCTGAGCCGTCCTGGCTGATCCGCGATCATGAGCAGCAGCAAAGCCGGCGGATCCCGGTGAGCCAGCGATTTGAGTGGGCCCAGCGCCATGGCATCCCGCTGCAGACGATGCGGTCATTCCTGGCTGGCAATCAGCGTCTGCTGCGTGGGCGATGGGAGCTGCGGGCCACACCGCTGGATTGTGAACAGATGTGACGTGGCCTGGCCGGTGGTCAGGCCGGCGCCGGATGATGACCTCACGGGCGGAGACGCCCACCACCCCACGGATCAATGCCCACCCGCCCCAGCATCACCCTCGTCGGCCGCGCATCGCGGCTGCGGTGCCATTCCGGCCACGTCTCATTCCTGTTGACCGTCAAGGGCAAGGGCCAGCGGCCTGATCTCGTTGTCGAGTGCCAGGCGCATCGCGAGGCCGACATTGAGGCGTTCGAGACCATGGACGAGGGCAGCCTCGTCGGCGTGATCGGCAAGCTGCAAACGCTTGACGAACAACTTGCCCACTGCATCGTGCGGCTCGATCGCCTGGAGATCCTTGGCAAGCCGCTGCAGGAGGCTGCGTGATGTTCAACCCCGACTTCTACCCCACGCCGCCGGAGGTGGCGGCCACCATGCTCGACCCGATCGACCTGCGCGGTCGGGTGGTGGTGGAGCCCAGCGCCGGCAGCGGCAACCTGGTGCAGGCTTGTCGTGAGCGCGGCGCTGCTGAGGTGCTGGCGGTGGAGCCAGAGCCTCGGCTGCGGGGCCTCCTGGCCAGCACAGGCCAGTGCCAACTGATCGGCCATGACTGGCGGGCTATCACCGCTGACCAGATCGCCCACGCAGACGCGATCGTGATGAACCCGCCATTTTCGGCGGACGAGCACCACATCCTTCACGCCTGGGAGATCGCGCCACCCGGCTGCGAGATCGTGGCGCTCTGCAACTGGGCCACGGTCGATGGTTACCGCAGCACCCGCGCACAGCTGGAGCTGCTGCAGCTGATCGAGGCCTATGGGGATCACCAGAATCTGGGCCAGTGCTTCGAGGATGCCGAGCGCAGCACACGTGTCAGCGTCGGCCTGGTTCGCCTGACCAAACCGGGCCAACGTGTAAGCGGCGCTGACGAGTTCGAGGGCTTCTTCCTTGGACCCGATGAAGTCGAGGCCGAAGGCCAGGGCCTGATCCGCTACCGGCGCAGCCGTGAGCTGGTCAACCGCTACGTCGAGGCCTGCCGCCTGTTCGATCAGCAGCTGGCCTTGGGGGTGCAGCTGCAGGCCGCCGCCGGTGGCATCTACCGCGGCGAGATCGCGGTGCAGACCACGCTGGAGGGCTGTCCGGCCACGCGCAACCGGTTCCGCAAGGAGCTGCAGAAGTCCTTCTGGAAGGTGGTGCTCGACGAGATGCTGCCTCAACAGATGGCCACCAGTCAGCTGCAGGGAGACATCAACCGGTTCGTGGAGCAGCAGACGAAGGTGCCGTTCACGGAGCGGAACCTGTTTCGGATGCTGCAGATCATCGCCGGCACGTCAGAGCAGCGGATCGACCGCGCGGTCGAGGCGGTGTTCGACAACCTGACCAAGCACACGAAGGAGAACCGCTGGGCCGTGGAGGGCTGGGCCACGAACGAGCAGTATCTGTTCGGCCAGAAGTTCATCATTCCCTACCTGGCGGAACTGGCCTGGTCGGGGCGTGGTATGAGCATCAAGCATGGCGGAACCTTTGATGGCATCCGCGATCTGATAAAGGCGCTCTGTTACATCACCGGCCGCGAATATGCGGAGGTGCAGGATCCTGCCTGTGGGATGAGGGAGATCTGGCCCGGCGAGTGGCAGGACTGGGGCTTCTTCGAGTTCAAGGTCTACAAGAAGGGCACAGGCCACTTCCGCTTCAAGAGCCAGGACGACTGGGCAGCACTGAACGCCCGCATCGCCCGGATCAAGGGACTCACCCTGCCGGAGAAGCTCCGGCGCAACAGCCGCAAGAAGCCATGACCCCCTCTGGCACCTGGTACCCGCCGGAGCTTGGCACCGGCGGCTTTCTACTTACCAATCCACCATTTGCACCCATGACTGACGACATCACCGCCACGCTGCAGGAGCGGGGCCAGCGCTACGGCAAGTTCACCGGTCACGCTCGCATCACCCAAGAGCTGAAGCTTCTAATTGCCGAGCACACACCAGGACAGCGCCGCCTGCCCGATGGCTCATGGATCCCCCACCTAGCCCCGGACCAGCAGGAGGCGCTCGACATGATCTGCCACAAGATCGGCCGCATCCTGAGCGGCGACCCCGACTATGCGGACAGCTGGCACGACATCGCCGGCTATGCGCAGCTGGTGGCTGATCGCCTGAATGGAGTGGAGCGATGAAGCGGTTCTTTCTCCTAACCGTTCGCATCAGCTACTCATGACGATGTATGACAACCCAAAGGCCCGCAAGGTGCTTCTCGACTCCTTTGCGCAGTATTGCAGGCAAAACAAAAACGCCCGCCGCTCACCTAATGGCTACCTGCCATGGAACAACTTTCTAAAGGTCTTTTTCGAAGTGTTGAATCGCGCAGCCAATGTCGAAACGCTGCTCGCTGATGGCCCGATTAACGAAAGCGGAAAAGCCTTCCTGCACGCCTGTCATGCGCTAGCCGGTATAGACGCTCCGGTGCGTTACGTGAGCGACGACATGGCGGCGGCCTGGGAGCACACAAGGCTTCCACGTTTCAATCACAATCATCCGCACATCCTGCCCGCCTTCGTGCTCTTTCCGCCGCTAAAGAATCGAGCCTTTGATGTTTGGCCTGAGAATCAGATCGTTGCGCAGGTTGTCACGGAGCTAGCCGACGGCGGCCTCTTGGCCGTCTCGCTTGAATCGCAGACGAAAAGCGCGCGCACGGTCGAGATTGGCTTTTCGAGTTCACTGTTCTTGCCGGATGAAAACTTCGACAGCTTGCAGGGCACTGACCGACAAGCGGCAGCCCTCGCCCTGAACGCTTGGCTCATCCACACCTACGAGCCAGAGCTGATCACAGCAGAAAGCGCCGCCAAGACCGCAGGGGCAGGCTTCGGCAGGCAAGGCGCTAGCAGGACTGCGCCGTGCGCACCAACCTGGATCGGCCGCGACTTCAAGGTGCGCCGCATCGTCCAGGCCGCTGCCAGCAGCGAGCCAGGCATCAAGGTCCGCCCTCATTGGCGCTCCGGCCATTGGCACACCGTCCGCCATGGCAAAGGCCGCGAGCACGAGCGGCTTCAGTGGTATAGACCCGTCTACGTCAACTCTTAACCTACCCACCAGCCGGGTCGGCCCTACCCGAAAGGATGGGCACCGCCGCCACTGAGCCTGGGGTCTCAGTGGCCGCAGCGCGCGGAATCCGGAGGCCCGGCACCTCTTCCCCATGACACACCATTGCATCATCTGCCACAGCAGCTGCACCGAAGTGCTTCAGTCGCGCGTGTGCAGCAATGGCACGCGCCGTCGCCGTCACCATTGCCGAGACTGCAACCACCGCTGGTCGTCGTGGGACGGACCACGGCCTGCGATCGGCCCGCGGCCGCGCACAACCACCGCCAAGCGCGGCCGCGGGCTGGAGCCCGATGAAGTGCGCCAGATCCTGCTGGCCCCGCGCGAGGTGAGCAACGGCGCCTTGGGCCGCCAGCTGGGTGTGTCTCGCGAGAGCGTGCGCCAGATTCGCGCTGGCATCATCCACGCGAAGACGCATCCAGAGCTACCGCGCGTGGGACCGGTCAAGGTCTCGTGCGACAGCTGCCACCACTTCAGTGGTTGCTGCAGTTATGGCTTCCCCGAGGCGGTGTCGGAGCCGTGGTTCGCCGGCGAGTGCGACTTCTACCAGCTACGCTGACGGCGACCACCATGAACACTCCCAGCCCCCAGCGTGTAGTAGCGCTGGGGGCTTTCTGTTGTCACCGCGCCAGCAGCCACGCCAGCAGGCGATCCTGCGCCTCAGCTGCCCAGAAGGGCTGCTCACGCCACCAGCTGAACACCTCCCGGTGCCCCTTCCGGCGGTTGCAGGTGAGGCAGGCGGCCACCAGGTTGCGCGCGACCGTCAGGCCACCGTGCGCCTTCGGCTGCACATGGTCGAGGCTCTGGGCCGGCGCGCCGCAGTATGCGCAGCGGTGCTCCCATGCCTCGAAGATGCTGGCTCGAAACCGGTGGCGGGTGATGAGCTCTGAGCCCTCGATCCGCGCCTGCATGAGCTGCTGCCGGTGGCGCCCAGCCTAGCCAGATCAGTTGATGAAGAACTGCGACAGACGCCTGGCAACCGGGCTGGTGCTCGCGACGATGGGGAGGCCCACAGGAGGATCAATGACCCTCGCGCAGAAAGCCCTCAGCGTCACCGGTGCAGCCATCGCCATCATTGCGATCAACACCGCTGTCGCTTGGCTGTTCACCCC
>JBEBCC010000023.1:0-3847 GCA_041158125.1 Cyanobacteriota bacterium | reverse complement strand
CTCTGGAGCACGGCGCAGCACGCGGAAGCCGCAGCGGAGATCAGCGCCGCCGCCAGCGACCCCGGCAGCTTCTGGGTGGGCCCCACGGTGCTGGAACTGCGGGCGAGCCGGCAACCCACCTAAACCGGCAGGGCGCAAACGCCAAGGCAGCAACCACCAGCGGCGTCAGCAGGCGGCCGAGCAAAGCGTTCACCTCACAAGGGCCCCAAAAACAACACCGACAGATCCGGGGATACCGCGACAGACGAGGTGAGCGTCGCACCCGGACCATTCAAGATTCCAGCCAATCAAGCCCAGATGCTGATCATTATGTTCCGCGGCGATGTCACACCATTGTGCATGCGTCATTGATCGGCCACCTGTCGACGGACGCCAACTCAACAGCCTGGATGTTGGCAGCCAGCCCTTAGCCTCCAAAAACGACCTGGGCGGCGGTGTCGCCCTGATGATCCCCTTGGGCGGAACCGGCTTCAAACAGACCTGCAGCCGTCTGCTCAGGCTCCAGGAAGCCAGAGCCAGGATTGCCCTCGCCAATCAACTCCTCGAAGCAGGACAGATCAGCGAGGCTGAGATGAAAGCGATCGTCAGCGACCTGCGTCAACATCTGGGGCTATGAGACCGGCAGGTTGCCATCACTGACCACCCTGGCCATAAGCCACCTGGCAGACCGCATTGAGCAGCTGCGCCTGATCCGCCGTGCCAGGAACCTGTCCGTTGAGGAGCCCCTGCTGGCAGTTGGCGGCCCCCATCAGGGTGCTGCCATCAACGTTGTAATTAAAGCTGGCGCCATAGCTGCCCACCGCTTCCACCGAGCCGTAATTGAGTTCGTAGCTGGTGTCCGGCACCACAATCAGCGGCGAGCCGTTGTTGGCGGAGGCATCCACCAGACCCGTGATCGCCGCGCCGGTGGCCAAGCCGGCGATGCCCCAGGCAGCAGCATTGGCACCCCACCAGCCCCAGCCACCCCAGCCGGCATACCAGCCCGCGCCCCAGGGGCGGCTGTTCCAGTAACCGCCATTGCGCCAGCTGCTGTTCCAGCCGTTGCCATCACGGTTGTAGAAGTTGTTGTTGACATTCACCTGGCGGTTGAAGGTGTTGTTGTCAACGCTGCCCCAGGCCGGGCGCGCACCGTCGCCGTAGAGCGGGTGCACACCTTGATAACCACGCTGCCAATCGCCGCCCTGGAAGCGCACCGCACCGCCTCCCCAGGCGCCACCGACACGACCGGCACCGCCCCAGCCACCACCAGCTACCGCCAACCCACGCACCTCGGCCGCAGCAGTGGTGGCACTGAACAGCAGAACTGCGCTGAACAGGGCGCCGAGGGGACGTGACAGGGGCATGGCTGGGCGGAACGTGGAGCGCGACAGCGCCGTTTCCCTTCGTTAGCGACACCCAGGTCACGGCGCCACAACGCCGCTGGCACAGCGATCCCGTAACGATCATGGGCAAACCGGCCCAGCTGTTGCCGCTGCAACTCACCCTGCCAGCCGCAGCCCATGAATGCCCGGTGCCGGTTTCGAACCAGCGACATCCTGCTTGTAAGGCAGGCGCTCTACCGCTGAGCTAACCGGGCGGTGACACCATCTTGCCGGACGCGGATGCACGGGACGGGGCAGCGCAGCAGGAGCCGGAGCCGGCACACTCAGGCCAATCGCCTGCGCCCGATGGCTCCCGGCCGCGCCCACGACCGCGCCACCTGGCTTCTGGCCCTGCCGTTCGGGTTGCTGTGGTGGCCGTGGCTGGGGTCCGGCGGCAGCACCGCTGCCGGCCTGGGCTTCCTGGTGGGTGGGCTGTGGCTGTCACCCGATCTGGATACGCGCTCCAACCCCACGCGCCGCTGGGGGCCGCTGCGGCTGTTGTGGTGGCCGTACCGGCGCCTGCTGAGGCACCGCTCGCTGGTGTCGCACAGTCCGCTGCTGGGCACAGCCGGACGGCTGCTTTATCTGGCGGCGCTGCTGCTGGTGCTGTGCCAACTGGCGCAACCGATCGGCGCCCCCAGCCCCCTGCAGCTGCTGAGCCATGGCCGGATGCTGTGGCGCCAGCAGCCGGCCCTGCTGCTGGCGGTGCTGGCCGGCGTGGAGGCCAGCGCCTGGCTGCATCTGATCCAGGACGGCGACCCCGTACCGAAACTGCCGCGGCTGCTGCGACGGCGGCGGCGGCGTCAACAGCGGACGCCAGCCCGATGAGAGGGTGGCGGCATCGGTCCACCCGCCCGCAGCCATGAGCACGCCAGCCGCCAATGCCCCAACGGCAACCCTCGGTGCCCTGGCGGATCTGATCGGGGTGGTGGCGCAGCTGCGCGATCCCCAGGGCGGATGCCCCTGGGATCTGGAGCAGACGCATGCCTCCCTGGCGCCCTACGTGCTGGAGGAGGCCCATGAGGTGGCCGATGCGATCCGCCATGGCGATGACCGCCACCTGGCCGAGGAGCTGGGCGATCTGCTGCTTCAGGTGGTGCTGCACGCCCAGATCGCCGCCGAGGACGGCCGCTTTGATCTGGCGGAGATCGCCCGCGGCATCAGCGCCAAGCTGGTGCGCCGCCACCCCCATGTGTTCGGCGACGCCGAAGCGGCCGACAGCAGCGCCGTGAAGGCCCACTGGGAGGCGATCAAGGAGACGGAGCGCAACGAGCAGGTTGCATCTCAGACTGCCCCCTCCGCCAGCCCCCTCAGCGATCGCCTCGCCGGCAAGGTGCGCGGCCAACCCGCCCTGGCCGGCGCCATGACGATCTCGAAGAAGGCTGCCGCGGCCGGCTTCGAGTGTGATGACATGGCCGGTGTATGGGAGAAGGTGCACGAGGAGCTCGATGAGCTCAAGGAGGCCGTCGCCAGCGGCGACAGGGCCCACGCCCAGGAGGAGCTGGGCGATGTGCTGTTCACCCTGGTGAACGTGGCCCGCTGGTGCGGCCTCGATCCCGAGGAGGGGCTGGCCGGCACCAACCGGCGCTTCCTCGATCGCTTCTCACGGGTGGAGGCGGCCCTCGACGGCCAGCTGCAGGGCCGCGGCATCCGCGAGCTGGAGAGCCACTGGCGCGCCGCCAAGGCGGCGATCCGCAGCGAACAGGCGGAGGCCGGCGGCCCCCAGACCCCGAACTGAGCAACCGGCAGGCCCCGCAGGCTCAGACCAGGCGCACCAGGCCGCTGCCGATGTCGCACACGGCCGCCACAATCCGCAGCCGACCGGCCGCCACGGCCTCCCGCAACAGCGAACTGCGCTCCGGCAGGGCGGCGGCGGCGGCGCGCACGTTGAGGCGCACGGCCTCGTCGGGGGTCACGGCGGCAGCCGACCGGGCAGCGGGCAGGGCGGCGCGGATCGGGCGCACCAGATCGCTGAGCAGGGGGGTGAGGGTCCCATGGCCGAGGGCCGCCTGCACGGCGCCGCAGCCGCTGTGGCCCAGCACCAGGATCAGGGGCACCGCCAGCTCCGCCACGGCGTACTCGAGCGAGGCCACGCAGGCATCGGCGGCGGTGTTGCCGGCGCTGCGCACTTCCAACAGCTCCCCGGGCCCGCAGGCGAACAGCCACTCCGGCGACACCCGCGAATCGGCGCAACCGAGCAGGGCGGCCCAGGGGCGCTGACCGGCGGCAAGGGCAACGGGATTGAGCTGACAGCCCTGCTGCCACACCTCAGCCAGTTGATGGGAGCGCACCCGGGTGCCCTGCTGGCGGGCGGCCTCCTGCCAGAGCGCACTGAAGCGGCGGTTGCGCTCCAGCAGCGCCTCCAGCGGATCACCAGGCGGCCGGCAGAGCGACAGGCGCACCTCCAGCCTGGGCGCCAGCGGTGCTGCGGCCACGGCGGCTGGCACTGCCGCCGCCGCGGCACCCAGTCCGGTCAGGCTGGCCAG
>JBEBCC010000022.1:0-7560 GCA_041158125.1 Cyanobacteriota bacterium | reverse complement strand
GGTACTTCAGAAGGCGCAGGCACCGCGATCCTCACCTTCCTGGGTGGTTTCCATCCTCAGAGTGAGGCCCTCTGGCTCACCGACATTGCCCATCACCACCTGGCGATCGGCTGTCTGTTTGTGATCGCCGGCCACATGTACCGGACCAACTTCGGTATCGGCCACTCGATCCGCGAGATCCTCGAAGCCCACAACCCGCCCAAGGGCACCCCTGGTGACCTCGGCGCCGGCCACAAGGGTCTCTACGACACCATCAACAACTCGCTCCACTTCCAGCTCGGTCTGGCCCTGGCTTCCCTGGGCGTTGTGACCAGCCTGGTGGCGCAGCACATGTATTCGATGCCGTCCTACGCGTTCATCGCGAAGGACTACACGACACAAGCTGCCCTCTACACCCACCACCAGTACATCGCCATCTTCCTGATGTGCGGTGCCTTCGCTCACGGTGCGATCTTCTTCATCCGTGATTACGACCCCGAGGCCAACAAGAACAACGTTCTTGCTCGGATGCTCGAGCACAAAGAAGCGATCATCAGCCACCTGAGCTGGGTCTCCCTGTTCCTCGGTTTCCACACCCTCGGCCTCTACGTCCACAACGACGTGGTGGTTGCCTTCGGTACCCCCGAGAAGCAGATCCTGGTGGAGCCCGTGTTCGCCCAGTTCGTGCAGGCTGCCTCCGGCAAGGCCATGTACGGCTTCGATGTGCTCCTCTCCAATGGCGCTAGCGCCGCTAGCAATGCCAGCGCTGCCTACATGGGCGGTTGGATGGATGCCATCAACGACGGCGGCAACGATCTGTTCCTGCAGATCGGCCCTGGTGACTTCCTGGTTCACCACGCCATCGCTCTGGGTCTGCACACCACCACCCTGATCCTGGTGAAGGGCGCTCTGGATGCCCGTGGCTCCAAGCTGATGCCCGACAAGAAGGACTTCGGCTACTCCTTCCCCTGCGACGGCCCCGGCCGTGGCGGCACCTGTGACATCAGTGCCTGGGACGCCTTCTATCTGGCTGTCTTCTGGGCCCTGAACACCGTGGGCTGGCTGACCTTCTACTGGCACTGGAAGCACCTCGCCATCTGGCAGGGCAACGTGGCCCAGTTCAACGAATCCAGCACCTATCTGATGGGCTGGTTCCGTGACTACCTGTGGCTGAACAGCTCCCAGCTGATCAATGGTTACAACCCCTTCGGTTCCAACAACCTCGCTGTCTGGGCCTGGATGTTCCTGTTCGGCCACCTCGTGTGGGCGACCGGCTTCATGTTCCTGATCTCCTGGCGTGGTTACTGGCAGGAACTGATCGAGACCATCGTCTGGGCACATCAGCGCACTCCGCTCGCCAACCTGGTGGGCTGGCGCGATAAGCCTGTCGCTCTCTCGATCGTCCAGGCCCGTGTGGTTGGTCTCGCTCACTTCACCGTGGGCTACTTCGTGACCTACGCCGCCTTCCTGATCGCCTCCACCTCGGGTAAGTTCGGCTGATTCGCTAGTCGATTCAGCTCAGCTGCCCTCTTCGAGGGACGACACTGCCCCCGGCCCTCGCCGGGGGCTTTTTTGTTGCTGCTGTTGCTGCCTCTGCGTCGCAACTCCGGTGGACGCCAGGATTCAGCTGCCTCGGCCTCCTAGGGCTCAAGGATGCAACGGCCCCCACGCGGCCTGGTGCCGTGCCGCTTCAGCGGCGCTGTTCGGGACCCTTGTTGCTCCCCGCCAGCAGCCAGCTCAGAACCGCCAGACTCAGCCATGGCAGGGCGCGCAGGTCAAGCAGCGCCGTGCCCCAGTTGATCAGGGGCTCCAGCAGCCAGTGGTGCAGAGCCAGCAACACGCTCAGCAGCAGCAACAGCAGGATCACAGCTCGCTCAGGCCCCGTTGCTCGGCTGGCGTCGGGGACTGAGCTCGTCGGGCAGGACTGCACCATGGCGCAGGACCTCCCAGCCACCCGTGGTCTGCCAGCGAACAACGGTGCTCGCTTGTCCCAGGGGCTGGGGCCAGGGCAGCGGTCCTAGGCGCGCCACCTCCGGGAAACGCTCGGCAGCCTCATCGGCCGAGAGGCAAGGCTGTTCGCCGGAGCGATTGGCGCTGGTGGTGGCCAGGGGGCCGCTCAGCTCCAGCAGAGCCTGCGCCAGGGGGCAGGCGGGAACCCGCAGACCGACGCTGTCGCCCCCTGGATGCAGCAACTGCACCAGATCGCTCGCTGCCGGCACCACCAGGGTCAGACCTCCGGGCCAGTGGCGATCAGCCAGCTCGAGCCAGGCGCTTTGAGGTGCATCCCCCAGCCATGGCCAGAGATCTGCTGCGCAGGCACCCATCAGGATCAAGGGTTTGTGCTGAGGGCGTTGCTTGAGCGCCCACAGTTGCGCCGCATGGTCCGGGCGGCTGGCGAGGGCCGGCAGTGTGTCGGTCGGAAAAATCGCGGGCTCCCCAAGCTGGAGACGGTCGGCCAGTTCCGCTGCCAGGCACAGGCTGCTCATCTGTCTGCTCCTCTCCTGGCGATCGCGAAGCGAGCGGTGCCCTCCAGATCGGCATGGGCTTGCACCTGCTCCAGGCCGGCTTGTCGCAGCAGCTGCAGCGCGGCAGCGCTCTGGTCGTGGTGATGCTCCACCAGCAGCCAGCCCCCCGGTGCCAGGGCCGCTGCTGCCCCGGCGCTGATCACACGGATGGCATCCAGACCATCGGGGCCGCTGCTCAGAGCCAGCCGGGGTTCGTGGTCGCGCACGACCGCATCCAGGCCCTGCCAGATCGGATCGGGGATGTAAGGCGGATTCGCTACCACCACATCCAGCTGCCCCCATTCGGGCCGCAGCGCTTCCCACCAGTCGCCCTGGCGCAGCTCCACCTGCTGCAGTCGCTGGTGGGCCAGCAGGTTCGTCCTGGCTTGAGCCAGAGCGGTGCTGCACACATCCACCGCGAGGCCCTTGCTGAGCGGCCAGGCCAGCGCCAGGGCCAGGGCCAGACAGCCCGAGCCGGTGCCAAGGTCGGCCCAGACCCTCGGAGCGGTGCCAGCGGACAGGTTGAGGGCCAGATCCACCAGCAGCTCGGTTTCCTGGCGGGGGATCAGCACGCCAGGGGCCACCTGAAGCTCAAGATCGCGCCAGGGGCATCGCCCCACGAGGTATTGCAGGGGTTCATGGCAGCTGCGATGGCGCTGCCAGAGCTGCGCGACCTCCTCAAGGGGGACGCGCAGTGTCAGGAGTCGCTCAGGATGGAGGGGTAAGAGCTGCAGTTCCTGCCAGCTGAGGTCTGCGTGGAACTGCAGCAGCCAGTTCAGGTCTGCAGCGCTGCCGCCGGTCCTGAGCTGTTGGCGACGCCATTGCAGCAGGTCAGAGCCGAGCACCTGTGGCTGAGCGGTGATGGGGGCATGGCCGGCCATGGCTGCAGCCTAGGCAGCACTCGCCTCAGCATGGTCGCCACCACAGGCCCGGTTCGGCCACCACCAACCCTGCCAGTTCCAGGCTCAGCAGGCGGCTGCTCAGCACCTGCGGAGCCAGCCTCAGCCGCTGACAGAGCTGCTCCAGGGACGCTCCTGCACCGATGGCGGCCAGGAGGGCTGCCTCCCGCTGCTCCAGGCGCAGCGCCGATGGCAACCGATGGGCGCGATCGTCATGGTGGCTGAGCGGCTGCATCGGATTGGCCACCTGGATGCTGTCGCCGGATCGCGACGCCTCTGGATGGCTGCAGCGCAGGGGACCTGGCCCCAGGCTGTTGATGAGATCGGCTGGGTCGAGCAGGGCGCTGGCCCCCCGTGCCAGCCAGCGGTTACTGCCAGCCGCACTTACCCGGTCCACGTCGGCGGGCACCACCCAGAGGGGGATGCCCTGCTCCCAGGCCAGCCGTGCCGAGTGGAGGGCTCCACTGCCATGGGGGCACTCCACAAGCACCACGGCACAGGAGAAGGCCACCTGCAGGCGGTTGCGTTGGGCAAAGTGGCCGGAGCGCACGGGTGTGCCCGGGGCCAGTTCGCTCACCAGCAGGCCGTCACGCCCCACCAGCTCCTGCAGTGCCTCGTGATGGCGTGGATACACCCGCTCCAGCGGTGTGCCGAGGATCCCCACCGGCCGGCCGCCGGCCTCCAGGCAGCCCCGATGCGCAGCGGCGTCAATGCCCTCGGCGAGGCCGCTCACCACAGGCCAGCCCGCCTGGGCCAAGGCGCGGCCCAGGGTGCGCGCCAGGCTCTCCGCCTGCCGCGAGGGCCTTCGCGTACCCACGACCGCTACTGCCTGGCGCTGGCGCAGGCGCGGCCAGAGGCTGCCGCGTCCTTGCCAGTGCAATTCCAGAGGTGGCCGCTCCAGGCTCTGCAGCGATGCCGGCAGGGAGCCATCCCCGCACAGCAGCACCCGCTCCCCTCGCCAACGCTGGCGCTCGGCCCGGGAGGGGGGAGCGCTGAGGGGAGCTGAGCCCAGCGCATCCCGATAGGCAAGCAGGGCCTCCAGCCCCCGCTCGCCGAGGCGGCTGGGCCGCGCCATCCGGGAGCGCAGGATTTCTGCGTCGGCTTGCCAGGCCTGGGCCAGGCCGCCGCAGCTCTGCTCCAGAAGCTGCAGCCGCAGCCAGCCGATCCCAGGGCCTGCGCACCAGATCCGCCGCCACAGCCGCTGCTCTTCCGGCAGGCCCCTGCAGTGCGGTCCGGTTGGTGCAGTTTGCTGCCTCGCGAGGCGGCGGTCGCCCCGATACCGGCGTGGCCCGGTACTCCCGAAGGCAGCAACCACCAGCTCGCCCATCACCCCTTCGCTGCTGGTGCAAATGTACTACCAGCGATGGCCGCTGTCTTCGCTGTGCGGGCGGTCAGGCCGGGCTGGGTTCCGGTGTCGCGCGGTGGGTGCGGCTGCGGTCGTTGCCGTCGTGTTCCAGCCTGTTCAGGTGATGACTTGTTGAGGGCCTCTCTGGGCTAACGGCCCAGCCACCAGGCGATCGATGGCTCTGGCCAGGGCATCCGGCGTCCGGCGCAGCAGGCGGTGCTGGTTCGGACCGCGACTGCGGTCGATCAGCACAAGCTCGACGCGCGCTTCCGCGGCCAGTTCACCACCAGCGCGCAGAAACCGGCTGATCCATGGCAGTTTCACGCCCTGACGCGGCAGCACCCAGCTGCGCAACTCGACCTGGTCGCCGTGCAACAGAGCCTGGCGATAAGTGATCGTCAGGCTCACCACCGGCAGTTCAAGGCCAGCCGCTGCGAGGTCTGCGTAGGCCAGCCCCGCTGTTTGCAGCGCCTCGACCCTGGCTTCCTCCAGCCAGGCCACGTAGGCGCCGTGCCACATCACTCCGGCGTGGTCCGTGTGCTGTGGCAGCACGCGCCGCTGCAGGAGCCAGGCGCGGTGCTCGTCATTCTCCGTCACGGTGTGTTCCCCCTGCCGATCTGGCCCCACGGATCGGCCATAGGCTGCCTCAGCGCGTTGCTACGGCTGTGTTCCGCAACCTTCTGATCGCTGATTCCGGCAAGGGCCATGTGGAGGAGATGGTGCGCATGCTGCGGGCCATCCCCAGCGTGCGGCAAGCACGCCTCAACCTCTTGCACGTGGTGCCGGAGCAGGCTGGCGAGAATTACGCCGAGCATTCCCAGAAGGCGGCGGGCCTGGTAGCCGAAGCCGTGCAGCGGCTTGGGCTCAACCCCAGCGAGGTCAATACGATCATTCGCCAGGGCGACACCAAGCAGACGGTGCTCAAGGTGGCTGACGAGCTCGAAGCCGATCTGATCGTGATGGGCTCCCGCGGTCTGGGGCGACTGCAGTCGATTCTCAGCAACAGCGCCAGCCAGTACGTCTTCCAGCTTTCGACCCGCCCGATGCTGCTGGTGCGCGACGACCTGTACGTGCGCCACATCAATCGTGTGATGGTGGCGCTCGACGGCACGGGCGTGGGCGACGACGCCCTCAGGATCGCCTGCGAGCTGGTGCGCGACATCCCCGGTGGCAACCTCACGGGCATTCATGTCAGCCGTCAGGACATCACCCCTTCCCGCGGCGGTCGATCTCCGGCCGACGAGGTGCTTGAACGGGCTGTGCAGAGGGCCCGTGGTTATGGCGTGGAGCTCAGGACGATTCACAGCACCGGCGACATCGGCCGTGGCGTCTGCGCCGCAGCTGACGAGCACAAGGCGGATCTGCTGGTGATCGCCTCTCAGGACCGACGGCCCCTGGTGGCGCGCGGTCTGGTGGATATTGACCGGCTGCTGGGCTCGTCGGTGAGCGACTACATCCGCGTGCATGCCCCGGCTCCAGTGCTGCTGGTTCGCGAGCCGGAGCAGCGCGGCTGAACGGATTGCATGGGTCACGTTCGCCTCAGCCGTGCGGCGGTTGGGGCGATCGCCCAGCAATCCACCATCTCCAGCCCTGCCCACGAAAACAGCCCTGCCCACGAAAACAGCCCTGCCCACGAAAAACCCCGACCCCCTGGAGGAGGGTCGGGGTGGTCAGGGGTGCTGGGCCGTGACCGTCAGCCTTGACGGCTGCTGGTCTGGATGTAGAGCACCAGCAAAAACACCGTCGGAACCAGCACGAACATCAGGCTGGCGACGAAGCCGAGATCGTTGGTTTCCATCGCAAAAGTCTTCAGCCCCGAGACCGTATCACCGCTGAGCGGGCTTTCATCAGGCCTCTTCACCGCTCGTTGCGGTTTGGCCGCCAGCGGCGCCATCCGTCGCGCTCTCGGCGATGCTCTCCAGCGGATCTTCCTCGGCGGGCTCTTCGCTGGCGGGCCAGGCCGTGGGGCCCGCAGGTAGCGCTTCAGCCCTGGCTGCGGCGATGCGCTGCTCGGCATCGCCGCCCAGACCCACCTGGGGGCGGGTCAGCACCAGCACCGAGTGCTGCACGAGCGTCTGGCAGGCCAGTCGCCAGCCCTCAGGGCGCCGCTTCAGCTTCTGTTCCTCCACGGCGGTGCGGCCGCTGAGGCTGCCCGGGCTGCTCTCCCCGATCACCTCCACGAAGCAGGTGATGCACTGTCCGCAACCTCCACAGTTGCCGAGCTTCCCCTTGAGGCCGTAGAGCTCAACGCCTTCCCGCAGGGCCACCTCGCGCAGGTTCTCGCCCGGGTAGCACTCCACGTCGCGTCCCTCGCGCACGAAACGGATCACGGGCATGGCGAAACGGCTTGGAACCAGGCCATTCTGCTGCTCAGGGTTGCGTTTTGTAACCGCCGGGGCGCTGTCGGCGCGTCGCCGCCGGGGTGTTGGCGTGGCGGGCGGCCCGTGCGCTTGCGTCACGGCACGTTTCAGCTGGACGGCGATTGAATCGGCAGACCGGCTGAAACCCTTACCATCGCCAGCACGGATCAAGTGTCCGCTTGCAGTGATGTCCGACCTCCGCGTTGGGCAGAAGCCGCAAGCCCAGCCTGATCGTGCTGCCAGTCGTCTTCGGGTCTCCGCTGCGACTGGCTGGTTGTTTCCCCGGACCTAACCCCCATGGGATTGCCCTGGTATCGGGTGCACACGGTCGTCATCAACGACCCGGGCCGACTGCTGGCCGTGCACCTCATGCACACCGCTCTGGTCGCCGGCTGGGCCGGCTCCATGGCGCTTTATGAGCTGGCCATCTTCGATCCCTCCGACCCGGTGCTCAACCCGATGTGGCGCCAGGG